>CAIQEX010000324.1 GCA_903870955.1 uncultured beta proteobacterium | reverse complement strand
GGTAGCCCGAGCACGGTGACTGTCATCTTCAACCACCCGATGCTGTTGGGTGGGCAAGCGCTTCCTTTCGAGTTGCTCAAGCTCAACGCAGACGGTAAAACGACCACCTCAATCGGAGTCGTCTCTTACACGCCGGCACTGAATGGTAGCGCGCAGACGGGCGCTAGCCAGACCATCACCTTCACAACGGATACCATTTTGGGTGCTGGCGATGCGGTGGTGGTGCGCTACCTTGATAGCAACACCTCGTGGATGTCAGATGCCAACGGTATCTGGACCAACAACAACTCCGTCGTCATTGGTGGCAGCGGTGCCAACACCGTCCTCCTGGATCAGTACAACCTGAACCTGTACTCGATATCCATGTTCGGCAATGGTGGTAACGACTTCTTGAGAGGTGCCGACCAGGCCTATCGCCTGTATGGCGGCGCCGGTTCCGACACGCTGGTTAGCGGCTGGGGCCAAAACATCATCCGCTTGGGCGACGGTGCCACTCCTGCAAGTGACCTGGTGAAGGTCAATACATGGAATAGCAACCTGACCTCGTTCGACCGCGTCTTCAGTTTTGATACCACTGATCCGTCTGCAGTCAATAGCACTAACGATGTGTTGGGTCTGCCGTCCGGCGTCATTGCGGCCAATACTTCGGGTTTTTTCAATGGTGCCGATGTGGCCACAAGTGCCTCCGGTGTTTCGGTCAGGAGTCACAACATTACGTCGGGCATCGTCAGCTTTTCAAGCGCGGATGACGGTTCGGCGCCACTGCTGATAAACGGTAGCAACATCAAGTCTGCGCTGCAGTACCTGTCGCTCAACATGAAGATTGGCGAGACGGCGGCATTCAACGTCGACGTGGATGGCAATGGCTATGCCGACTCTTTGTACGTGTTCCAGAAGTCGGAAGATTACGACGTCACCCATGGCGATATTGTGGTCGCCTTGAATGGCGTGATGGGCGCCACACTGGGCACATCGGCCGGCGCGGGCGTGGTGCAGATTCAAGACGTATTTGGCCCCACGCTGGACTATGCATCCACCACCAGCAACGGCTTTGTCCTGCATACCAATGAAGTGATCAAGTCCTTGGACTTTGGCGCGGGTTTGATGCAGGTTGGGCATGTTGATGCGACAGGTAACCTGACGCTCACCAACGTAGCCGCCCCAACCTATGCGATAGGTGCAGATCCCTCGACCGTGGTGGTTACCTCAGCCGGTAGTACTGTTGCCGCTGGAGACTTCATTCTGGTTACGCACACCGCGGGATCACTGGGAGCGTTGGTTGATGCCAACAACAATTCGACCCCCCTGTTTGATTCCACCAGTGTGGGCGTTGCCATCGGCACAGCGGGCTCGCGCATCGATTTGAGTAGCCTGAATGGTGTCTATGGCATCCAGGCATTTGACGGTGGCAACAACGTGCTGACGGCCAGCGCCGGTGGTAGCCGAATCAACGCGGGTGGTGGCAGTGACACGCTCAACGGTAGCGCGGTGAGTGACCAACTGCAGGGCGGCGGTGGTAATGACATCCTCAACGGCAATGCCGGCAACGACCTGTTGATTGGTGGCGCCGGTGCCGACACGCTGAATGGCGGTGCGGGTAGTGACCAGTATTCGTTCAGGTCTGGCGATTCGACGGTAGTTTCCTATGTCCATTCTGCATCAGCGACTGGCGTCGCAAATGGCGACACATTCACCTTTGCCGGAGGTGCCGATGTGATTGTGGGTGCGGGCTTGGATGCCGCCGGACCCAATGGAGACCACATCAGTTTCTGGAGTGACGGAGCCAATCTGGAGACCCCTCACCAGATGACCTCTGGCAATCCCCAGGCACCGTACATTCCCGCTAATGGACTGGTAACAGACCGTGGCTTCTTCATGCTGCAGGGCGACTACGTGGGTGGCGCATTTACCGTCAACCAGAGCACGGGTAAGGACACGCTGGTGGTCTATGACGGTGACCAAAATGCGATCGCTATTTCGCAAACCGGTCTGGTCATTCAGGGCTTGACCCCCTCGGCGTTCACCACGTGGGGCAATGAGATTTACCGTACCAGTGGATCTTTGGTCAGCACCACGGTAATCGGCGACAAGGTCACGTTGACCTACAACGAGGCGCTGGATGCTGCCCACCAACTCGACCTCTTCAATATCAGTGTCAACGTCAATGGCAATGGACGTGGGGTCAAGGTGGCAGCCGTTAATGGCAACACGGTGACGCTGACCCTCGGTGCCGAGGTGGTAGCGGGTGATCTGGTGACGGTGTCCTACAACGATGCCACCACAGGCGATGACTTGTATGGTATTCAGGGCGTTGCGGGTGACGACATGGCCAGTTTCAGTGGCGTGGCGGTGACCAACAATTCCACGACGATGTCCGGTCAGGCCAGTATTGTTGGGGCGAAGTTTACAGAAACAGGCGGCGCGAGCACGGTCACCGTCAGCTTCAACCACCCCATGAAGTTGAGCGGGCAACAGCTCCCCTTCGAGCTGCTCAAACTCAACGCAGATGGCACGACCACCACCATTGGTGTCACGTCATTTACACCGGCACTTAATGGCAGTGCACAACCTGCTTCCAGCCAGACCATTACGTTCAACACCAACACCGTCCTGACGTCTGCCGACACGGTATTGGTGCGCTATATCGATGGCAACACTTCCTGGATGGAAGATACCAACTTTGTCTGGACCGAAAACAATACGGTGGTCATTGGTGGTAGCGGGGCCAACACGATTAATTTGGCTCAGTACAACCTGCCCATTTATTCCGTATCTATTTATAGCAATGGCGGCAATGACGTTTTGAACGGCGGTGATCAAGCCTTCCGTCTGCATGCAGGTGGAGGTAGCGACACCTTGGTCAGCGGTTGGGGGCAGACCAATTTCCGTCTGGGCGATGGCAACACACCCGCCACCGACACGGTCAAGATCGACGTATGGAATAGCGACCTGACCTCTTACGACCAGGTTTATGGCTTTGATACCACCAATGCCGGCGGTACCAATAACGATGTGCTGGGTCTGGCGTCTGGCGTGATTGCGGCCAACACGGCGGGTGTTGTGAATGGCACCGATGTGGCGTTCGGCACTGCGGGCCTGTCGGTGAAGAGCCATAGCATTGCTTCGGGCATTGTTAGTTTTTCCAGCGCAGATGATGGCTCTGCGCCGTTGCTGATCAATTCCGGAAATCTCAAAGCTGCGTTGCAGTATATAAATCCCAAGATTGCAATTGGTGAGACCGTGGCCTTCAACTACGACACCGATAACAATGGCTACGCTGACTCGTTGTATGTGTTCCAGAAGGCTGAGTTTTACGACGTAACCAGCGGCGACATTGTGGTGGCGCTGAATGGCCTGATGGGCGCTACGCTGGGCACCCAAGCGGGTCAAGGTGTGGTGCAAATAAAGGATGTTTTTGCCCCAACATGGGACTGGGCAGAACCTACCAGCAATGGCTTCTTGCTGCATACCAATGAAGTCATTGCTTCGATGGATATGACGGGTGGCATCTTGCAGCATGGCAAAGCAAACGGAGCGGGGGCACCGACGTTAACCGACATGGGGTCCTTCAATATTGCCATCGGCGTTGACCCCAGCACGGTGGTAGTGAGCACCAGCGACAACACCGTCGGGGCTGGCGACTTCATCTTGCTCAAGCATGGCACAGCGCCCGGGGCTTTAGTTGACGCCGCGGGTAATTCAACCGCTTTGTTTGATGCCAATGGCGCAGGCGCAGCCTTTGGCAAGGCGGGATCCACCATCAACTTGAGCGGACAAAGCGGGTCCTACGGGATCTATGCATTCGAAGGTGGCAACAACGTGCTGACTGCAAGCCAGGGAGGCAGCCGGATCAGCGCGGGTGGCGGCAACGACACGCTCAACGGCAGCGCGGTCAGTGACCGACTTCGGGCAGGTGCCGGCAACGACACCCTCAACGGCAACGGTGGCAACGACGTGTTGATTGGTGGCGCCGGTGCCGACCAAATCGACGGCGGCGCAGGTAGCGACCAATACGCCTTCAACTCGGGCGATTCAGCCGTGGTGACGTTGACCCATGCGGCTTCAAATGTGGTCCTGGCCGACGGGGATACCTTTAACTTTGCCGGTGG
>CAIQEX010000323.1 GCA_903870955.1 uncultured beta proteobacterium | reverse complement strand
TGTGCTGATGACCCGCCGTGACTTCAGCTTTATGGGAGGCTTTCTGTTCGTGGGCCTGGTCATCGCTTTGATCGCCGGGATTGCTGCGATGGTTTTCGAAATGCCGGCATTGGGCCTGGCGGTTTCAGCCATGGTGGCCTTGTTGTCGGCAGGGCTGATTCTGTTTGAAACCAGCCGCATCGTGAACGGCGGTGAAACCAACTACGTCATGGCCACCGTGAGCCTGTATGTGTCGGTGTTCAACTTGTTCAGCAGCCTGTTGAGCCTGTTTGGCTTCGGTGGCTCTGATGAATGAGTTCATCGCGCTGGGGTCATTTATTACATCTGAAATTTTGGCTTAGCACCTGAGGGGCTCAGCCTGGGAGTTGCGCATGTCAGGAGGCAAACCCATCGCTGTATTTCAGTAAGTCGTTGGCTCTGACCACCTGAATTTTCAACTGCAACTTAAGGAAAATGAAATGCGCAAATATCCCCGGAACAGCCCCCAGGCTGCTGCACGAATCATCGCTTTGACCATCATTGCCGACGGCGATGTCGACAAGGCAGAACTGGCAGTGCTTGATGAACTCGCAGTGCACCAACAACTAGGTCTTGGGCGCGAAGCTTTGCATGACGTCATCGATGCGTTTTGTGAGGATTTGCTGTCCAGCAAGCAACTCGCCTGGGCGGATAGTTGCCCGGTGGACGAGTACACGCTGTCCGAATTGATGGGCGAAATTGACGCACCCGATTTGCGGCGCAAAGTGCTGAGCCTGTGCGTCAAGCTCGCAGAAGCGGATGGCCATATCGCACAGGGTGAGTCCATCGTTCTGGTAGCAGCCGTCGAGCACTGGGGGCTTCATCGTCAGATGCTGCGCGTGTCTGAGGTCGGGTCTTCGCTGTAGGGTGACGCGCATAGCCATCTGGCATTGGGCATTGGGCATTGGGCATTGGTTCAATGTGGCGTGAAAGCGGGTCAGGACCTACATCTCGATTTTCGAGCCCAACTCGACGACCGCGTTGTTAGGCAGTTTCAGGAAATCTGCGGCCGCACTTGCGCTTCGGTGCATTTGTGAAAACAGCTTTTGCCGCCACAGCGCCATCGCACGGCCGAAGGTGGGAACCACAATATCCCGGGACAAAAAATAGCTGGTGGTCATGGGGTCCAGCACGGAGCGCAACTCGGTGGCCTGGGCCAGTGCGCGGGGCACGTCCGGCTCATCCATAAAGCCGAACAGTAGCCGCACATTCCAGCAACCGCGTCCCAGGGATTCGACCTGGATCTTTTCACTCAACGGAATGCGTGGCACGTCCTGATTCTGCACGGTGAGAAACAGGTTGTTGGCATGCAAGGCCTTGTTGTGTTTGAGGTTGTGCAACAGGGCGCTGGGCACCGTGCCAGGGCTTGCCGAAAGAAATACGGCGGTACCGTCTACCCGCGTCGGGGGGGCGGCAAATACCGCCTCCAAAAATGCGGGCAAATCGATGGAGTCAACTCGCAGGCGCTGTGCCAACAGGCGGCGTCCATCCTTCCAGGTGGCCAGCACCAAATACAAGGCCATGGCCATTAGCACGGGGAACCATCCACCATCGGCAAATTTGAGCAAATTGGAGGCAAAGAAACTAAGGTCCACCAGCAGGAATATCGAGGTCGCCGCAATGCACAGGGGCAAGCTTAGTTTCCAGCCGTAGCGGATCACAAAGAATGAAAGCACCGTGGTGATCACCATCACCAGGCTGACTGATATGCCGTAGGCAGCGGCCAGCGCGCTGGATGTGCGAAAGGTCGTGACCGCCAGCACCACACCGGCCAGCAAGGCCCAGTTGACGGCGGGTATATAGATCTGACCCGACTCCTGTTCCGAGGTATGCAGAATGGCCAAACGCGGCAAATAGCCGAGCTGAATGGTTTGTTTGGTGGCAGAAAAAGCGCCGGAGATCAGGGCCTGCGAAGCGATCACGGTGGCCAGTGTCGCCAGCACCACCATGGGCATGGTGGCCCAGGCCGGCATCATCCTGAAAAACGGATTCTCGGCGGCGCCAGGATCTGCCAGCACCAGTGCACCCTGACCAAAATAGTTCAGCGTCAGGCAGGGCATGACCAAGGCAAACCAGGCCAGTTGAATCGGCTTGGCACCAAAATGCCCCATGTCTGCGTAAAGGGCCTCGGCTCCGGTGACGCACAGGAAAACCGCACCCAGGGTGATGAAGGCTATCTGATAGTGCTCCCAGGTGAACAGGATGGCGTGGTGGGGCGACAGCGCCGCCAGCACTTCCGGATGTTTCAGGATATGCGGCACCCCGGCAATGCCGATGAAGACAAACCAGAAGGCCATGGCAACGCCGAAAAAACTTCCGAGCCGCGCCGTTCCCCACTTCTGGGCCACAAACAGCGCCAGCAGCACAGCCAGTGTGATGGGCAGGATGTAAGGCACCGCTTTGGGCGTCACCACTTCCAGCCCTTCGACGGCGGAGAGCACCGAAATCGCCGGGGTAATAACCCCGTCACCAAAGAACAGCGCCACGCCAAACACGCCGAGTGTCATCAGGATGGCGCGCAACCTGGGGTTGTCCTGCACCGAGTGCGATGCCAGTGCCAGCAAGGCCATTAACCCGCCTTCGCCATGGTTGTCGGCACGCATGATGAGGGCCACGTACTTCAGGGAAACGATCACCGTCAAGGTCCAGAAAAACAGCGACAGGATGCCTGTCACGTTCGATTCGTTGACATCCAGATGGCCACTTACAAAAACTTCTTTAAACGCATAGAGGGGGGACGTTCCGATGTCACCGTAGACGACGCCGATGGCGCCGAGCGTGAGGGCGGCAAGAGAAGACTTGGTAGAGGAGTGCGCCATGGGGACTCTGGTTTGTAGTACAGGTCACCATGGTGCAGAAGCGCGTATCAGGATCGCATAAGTATGCGTAAAGATTGCATTTGGATAAGCGTTTGGTTATGCGTTTGGACGGGCGGTTCAGGAGGCCTCGGCCAATCGGTAACCGACGCCCGGTTCCGTCAGCAGAAAGCGTGGCTGTGCCGGGTCCTGTTCCAGTTTGGACCGCAATTGACCCATGTAGAGGCGCAAATAGTGGGTGTGCTCCGTAAACTCCGACCCCCAGACGTCGGCCAGCAGTTGGCGGTGGGTAACCACTTGCCCTGCACTGCGCACCAGACGGGCCAGCAAGTTGAATTCGGTGGGGGTCAGGTGCACCTCTGCGCGGTCCCGGCAAACACGGTGCCGCTGAAGATCCACCTCCAGAGTGTCGTGTTGATAGTGGGTCACTGCTGCTGTGACCGCGCGGCCCCGGTGCCGAAGAGCCACGCGCATGCGCGCCAACAGTTCGCCCACGCCAAAGGGTTTGACCAGGTAGTCATCAGCCCCCAGGTCCAGCAAATGCACTTTCTCGCCATCTTGCTGTCGGGCCGATATCACGATCAGCGGCAGGTGCGTGCTGGCGCGCAGTTCCTTCAAAAACGCAGTGCCGTCACCATCTGGCAGTCCCAGGTCGAGCAAGACCAGATCGATGCCTTGATCCGGCGACGCATGGGCCCAAAGCGCCCGCGCATCGGCCAGACTGGCCGCCGCAGAAACCCGGTAGCCTTCCACCGTCAGCACCTGGCGCAGCGTGGCGCGCAGGTCCTTGTCGTCTTCCACCAGCAACACGCCGAGGCTCATAAATCACCTGCCTCGGGTTTCAAAGACTCGACCATCGGCGCATCCATGGCCGGTGACTGGGGTTCCACCGGGAACAGGCAATCCATGCTGGTGCCGCCGCGTTGCCGCGACTTGGCCTGAATGGTTCCGCCATGGGCCTGAACAATCGCCCGGCACAGTGCCAAACCCAGGCCCGTTCCGCGTGGCGTGTTGGCCGCCGATGGGAGCCCGCTGGGACTACCCCGCTCAAACACCAGAAACATGCGTTCACGCGCCGCCGCTGGAATGCCCGGCCCCCGGTCGGCCACCGACAGCATCAACTGCGAACCCAGGTTTCGGGCGATGAGTTCCACCGTCTGGTTGCCACCCCCATGCTTCACGGCGTTGTCGACGAGGTTGTCGAGCAGTTGCATGACGAGAAGCGCGTCGCAGCGCAAGAGCGGCAGATTCGGCTCGATGCGCAGGCCCACGCGCAGATCGGGGTAGCGGCTGCGTGCACGGGCCACTGCGGAACCGATCAACTCTTCCAGAGACTCCCAGTCCTTGGTTATTTGAACGCCATCGGCATCCAGACGGGCCAGTTGCAGGGTGTTGTTGGTCATGGTGCTGAGTCGCTCTACCTCGTCCACAATCGTCGTGGCCAGCGTACGCGCCTGTTCACGCGACAAGCGTTCCGACTGGGCCACCAGCGAAGAAGCAGCGCCCAGAATATTCGCCAACGGCGTGCGGTAGTCATGTGAGATGGCTGCCAGCAGGGTGTTGCGCATTTTCTGCGTCTTGGCCTCGTCGCTGGCTTGGCGCGCACTCTCCTCCATCCGCGTGCGCTCCAGGTGCAGACCGGTTTGGTCGCACAGGGCCTGTGCCGTGGCGTGCATGGCGGACGTCAGTGGAGGCCCAACCAAAATCTTGAGCAGGGCCGCGCCATGGCACTGGTTTTGCCCCCTCAAAGGGAGCGTATGGGCGTGGTAGCCGTGCACATCCTCCAGCGCAAAGGAGCCAGGGGTGGCAGTGCGCAGGCACTCACGCAGGTTGGCCACGTCTTCGGCATTCGGCTGCCCCCGCATCCATTGCAGCTTGCCCGGATCGCCGCCGACGTCGCCATCGCCATCGGCCAACCCAATGAAGACCTCGGCCTGTGTCAATGCTTGCAATTTTTCCGCCAGGCTCTGCATCACCACTTCGGGGGAACCGGTGCGCAACTGCTCGCCAAAGGATCGCAGCAGGTTGGCATGTTCCGCCATGCTGCGGGCCGACTCGGCTGACCTGCGTTGGCGGCCCATCAACCAGGCCACCATGCTGCCCACACCCAGCATCACCAGCAGCAACCAGGCATGCTGGCGCAAGTCGACCGAAAATGTTCCGCGCGGGGGTACAAAGTGCCAATTGAAGGCCATGACGGCGAAGGCGCACACCACGACGGACTCCAACGCGCTCAGCCACAGACCGCTGGTAGCCGACGCAAGGACGAGAATCAAGGCAAGGTTGGCAATGTCCGCAGTGCCGTCCACGGCTTGCATCAGCATCCAGGCCAACGCCCACACGAGGGCTACAGGCCACTTGGCAAGATAACCCCGGGGGGCCGGTTGCATGCTAAACATCACCAGACCATACCACCAGGAATATAAGGATTGCATATAGGCATACTGTCCGTCGGGGCCTCGATGTATCGCGTGAAGCCTGTCTATTCGAAGACCCGTTGTCGGCATTTTTGTGGATACAGTCGAATAGACTTTGGCGCATTTCTTAAAGTGTCTGCATGAAATCTACCGGTTTGTTTTTTGTCTCGCTGGCCGCGCTCTTAGTGGGCACACTGGCCACGTTGCCCGTACATGCCGAAGAAATTACGCTTGCCGTGGCCGCCAATTTCACGGCGCCCATGAAGCTGCTTGCCGCCGAGTTTGAGAAGGACAGTGGCCACAAAGTCGTGGCCTCTTACGGTTCCACCGGCAAGTTTTATGCGCAAATCAAGAACGGTGCGCCGTTCCAGATTTTGCTGGCCGCCGACGATGAGATACCTGCCAAGCTGGTGAAAGAAAACATGGGCGTCGGTGGCAGCCAATTTACCTATGCCGTGGGCAAACTGGTGCTGTGGTCTGCCAAGCCGGGACTGGTGGACAGTGCGGGCGCCGTCTTGAAGAAGGGCGATTTTGCGCACCTCGCACTGGCCGACCCCAAGCTGGCTCCGTATGGCGCTGCCGGGCTGGAAACCTTGAAGGCGCTGGGTATCTATGAGGCGCTACAGCCCAAACTAGTGACAGCAGAAAACGTCACCCAGGCCTTCCAGTTCGTCAGCAGCGGCAACGCCGAGCTGGGTTTTGTGGCACTTTCCCAGGTCCTTAAAGACGGCAGGATTGAGGGCTCTTCCTGGCTGGTTCCGGAGAACTTGTACACACAGATTCGCAAGGATGCAGTCATTCTGGAGCCCGGCAAAGGCCGGGCTGCCGTAGAGGCGCTGATGAAGTTCCTCAAAGGCGACAAAGCCAAAGCCATCATCAAGTCCTTCGGCTACGCGTTCTAGCGGCTAAAGTCAGTGCTTTGCCAAAGAAGATTAGCCTGACACCACCATGTCACCTGACGATTTCACTGCCATCGCGCTGACCGCCAAACTGGCCGCACTCTCCACCGTGCTGCTGCTCATTCTGGGCACGCCGGTGGCGTGGTGGCTGGCGCGCAGTCGCTCCCGCTTGCGCAGCGTGGTGGGGGCCATCGTCACTTTGCCACTGGTACTGCCCCCTGCCGTGCTGGGCTTCTATCTGCTGGTGTTGATGGGACCGCAAGGCCCCGTCGGCCACTTCACAAAGGCGCTAGGCCTGGGCCTCTTGCCCTTTACCTTTGGCGGTCTGGTGGTGGGCTCGGTCATCTATTCGATGCCGTTTGTAGTGCAGCCATTGCAGCAGGCTTTCAGCGCCATTGGCAACCAGCCGCTAGAGGCAGCCGCCACCCTTCGCGCCTCACCTTGGGACGCCTTTGTCAGCGTCGCCCTGCCGCTGGCACGGCCCGGCTTTGTCACGGCCACCGTGCTCGGCTTTGCCCACACCGTGGGCGAGTTTGGCGTGGTGCTGATGATTGGCGGCAATATTCCGGGAAAGACGCAGGTGCTGTCCATGGCCATCTACAACCATGTGGAGGCGCTGGAATATGCCAACGCGCACTGGCTGGCGGGTGGCATGCTGGTGTTTTCCTTTGCCGTCTTGCTGCTGCTTTATAGCCGTGGCTGGAACCGCACGTCATGAGCGCAGCGCCGGGCCGCCCCAAGCAAGCTCGAACCGCAGTGCTTGGCACGGAGGTTTTGCCATGAGCACCCCGCAAGGCATTCAAGCGCGGTTTCAACACCGCTACGCAGACTTCACACTGGATGTGGATCTGCAGTTGCCAGGCAAAGGCGTGACCGCACTTTTTGGACCGTCGGGATGCGGCAAGACCACGCTGCT
>CAIQEX010000322.1 GCA_903870955.1 uncultured beta proteobacterium | reverse complement strand
TGCGCCCCTCCGTATTTGACGGTGGCTATGCCTTCGGCCGTGTGGCCGGACAAGCTGAACTGCCCATGTTGTTGGGTAATGAAGGCAAGGGCACCTACATCATTGAAGCTGTGGCGCCTCCCGGATACCTGCACCAGGGCAATGGTGACAAGAACGTGACCTTTGGTGACGAACTGCGAGCCAACACTGCGGCCCTGCCGTTTGAATGCGTGGGCCAGGACTTGCCGGTGCCAGCAGAACTGACCCTGTTCCCCGGTCAAGCCAACCCCAACTATGAAGCGGGACAAAGAACATGGCGCAAGTGCGACATGAAGGCTGTTGCGCTGAATCCCGGAACCAACCCCGCGCCTGACTTCTATATGTTCACCGAAGCACCGGTGTCCGGCCACGGCGTGGGCTTTATCCTGGACGATACGGCCAGCGAGTTCAACCGTTTTGCGCCCACCTTCGGCGAAAAATATGCACCACCCCATCTGCCGGTCTCCGTGCAGGACTGGACTGGTCGTGAAATCTCGCGTGTCTACTCTGACCAATTTGGTTCGTACAACTTCCTGGTGCCGTCTACCTTCACCATCAACCCACCTTATCCGTCGGGTGTGATGCCGAGCATGATGGTGTCGTGCATGAACCATCCTGGCCCGGTCAAGATTGGTGTCAACGAAGATGGTTCGGACAAGATGGGTATTGACCCGTACTTCAACCGCAAGTACACACAGTTCTGCTACACCCTGCAATACCTGCCGGGCAAGACAACTTACCTGGATACGCCGGTGTTGCCAATTTCTGCCTTTGCTTCCGTGGAAAAGAATCCGCTGGATTGCGAATGCCAGAACCAGACGCCTGCTATCTATAGCGTGAACAATAATGAAGGTGGCAACAACTACGGCCCCTGGATTGACGTGACTAAGGGTGGCAAGTTGACGATCGTGTCGACCGGCAAGGCTGTTGAAGTGCCGAACCCTGCATTCGACCCGGCCAACCCTGCATCGCCGCGCAAGATTACGCGTGACTACGGCTTTGGACCACAAAGTTCCCCGGGTACCGTCAAACTGGGTAATACAGTTCTGACCCTCGATGGCGACTGGAACGATGAGATTCTGGTGGTCAATGTTCCGATCGGTACACCGTCGGGTCAGCTCACCATCACACGTGGCGACAGCCTGAAAGAGTCTGTCGTGGGCTTGACCGTGCATGTGGACGCTACGGCCCCGATCACGGTGCAACCTGGCAAGAGCATTCAAGCCGCCATTGATGCGGCCGCCAATGGCGCACTGATCACGATCCCGCCGGGTACTTATAACGAGTACCTGATTGTGGACAAACGTGTGCGTCTGCAAGGTTGGGGTGCCGATTCGGTCACCATCAACGCAGCCAAGCAAAGCGCCGGTGGTCTGCAAGCATGGCGAGACCTCTTGAACACGAAGATCGACGCGGTGGTGGACACCAACACGCCGGACCCAGACACGGGCAAGTCGTATACGGTAAACCCAGGTCCCAAGCGTACCTTTGATATTCTGCCGGGTCAGACACTGGGCATTAACTCGCCCAACAATGAACCGATCTTCTTCGGTGCCGAAGAAGGCCCTGGCATTCTCGCGGTGGGTAAGCAGGACGGTAATGGCTGTCTCAATTCCGCAATCACCTTCAGCATTGACGGCTTGACGGTGACGGGTTCTGACTCTGGTGGTGGTATTTTGGCCAGCGGTTACACCTGCGGCCTGCAGGTCAGCAACAACCGCTTGACGGGCAACTACGGTACCTATGGTGGTGGCGTGCGTATCGGCCACACCGTGTTGGCCAATGGCGACACGTATACCGATGGTGTCAACCCCAACGTCAAGATCCACCACAACTGGATCGCGCAAAACGGTGCCACCGAAGACGGTGGTGGCGGCGGCGTGACGCTGGGCACAGGTGCCAGCGACTATGTTGTCAACAACAACTATGTGTGCGGAAACTTCTCGATGGCCGATGGCGGTGGTATCAGTCACTTCGGACGTTCCAACGGAACCATCAAGAACAACCAGATCATCTTTAACCAGACCTTCAACCAGAGCGCTGACCCAACCGGCGGTGGCCTGTTTGTCGGTGGCCAAGTCAGCTTGGGTGGTGGTCAGGTAGGTGTTGGCAATGTCCTGGTGGATGCCAACGTGATTCAGTACAACCACGCCGGTGCCGGTGCAGGTGGTGGCGTGAGCGTGGCTTTGACGACACAAGGTGATAGCGTGATGTTTACCAACAACATGATCGTGAACAATGCGGCTGCCTTTGCTGGCGGCGGCGTGGCACTGACCAGTGCACGAGGCGTGAGCTTTGTGAACAACACGATTGCCAGCAACGTCAGCACGGCAACCAACCGCCAGTCGTTCCCGACCGGTGAGGCCCAAAAGCAATCGATCGCGCAAGTGGCTGGTCTCGCCGTGGTCAATGGCAACAGCCCAACCCTGCTGAATAACATTCTGTGGAACAACAAGTCGTATGTCTGGAAGGTCACTGCTGATCCCCAAGGAGGTCCTGATACGTTTGGTCTGATCGCAGATGTAGCCAAGCCAATTTGGGATCTGGGACGCTTGAACCTAGAGTCTGGGCCAGGTTTTGATTTGACGCCCCAATACAGCATCTTGAGCCGTGTCACCAACAACTCTGGTTACCTCACGCAAGGCCAGGTGTGCGCGCCAGGAAATACCAACCTGACTCAGAAGTGCAACATCGCTGTTGCAACCACCAGCACCAACCTGTTTGTCAAGAACAACGACTTCCAGTTCGCAACCGATCCGGATCAGCCGGGCGTGTTGCCAGAGACCACCATCATGACGGCAGGACTGACTTTTGACGAAGGCGGCAACTACATCAATGTGCTGTTTAATCCGCTGACCCTGTGGGAAGTGGATGGCAAGACCTTGCGTGGTGACTACCACATCAGGGGCGGCTCGCCAGCACAGGACAAGGGACACAATCGCACCAACAACGATGGTGGAAACGGCGTGCCCAATACCGACTTCGAGGGTGACCTGCGTCCGCAACAGGGTGGTCCTGACATTGGTGCCGATGAAGTGGCATTGATCCGTGTTACGCCAACGTCTATTGACTTCGGTAAACAGCAGATCAATACGACCAGCACGGTGCGCACCATCACCTTGACGAACCTGCAAGGTACCGCGTTGTCCATCGGCAACATTACTTTGACTGGCGCCAACTCCAACCAGTTCTTGCTGTCACCGGTTCATACCTGTGGAACCAGCCTGATTGGCAACGGCAGCTGCACCATCAGCGTGGTCTTTAAACCCACCAGTTTGAATACCAAGGTCGCGTCCATTAACCTGGTCACCGGTGTAGGCACGCAGCCGATCACTCTGAGTGGCAACAGCGTGGCACCGCAAGGCACGCTGTCACCGAGCAGCCTGGCGTTTGGCAGCCAGTTGGTCAATACGACCAGTGCAGCCAAGACCATCACGTTGAAAAACACCGGCTACGGGCCTTTGACGATCAGCGGTTATGGCTTCTTGCTGAACGGTGGCTATGCACAGACTAACAACTGCCCGTCGGTCTTGTCGGTTGGCACAAGCTGCACGATCAGTGTCACCTTCCGCCCAACAACTGCTGGTCCGAAGAATCTTACAACTGCAACAGTGACCGCAGCAAATGGCTCGGTGATGACGCCGGGGCTGTTCAATATCGGTGGGGTCTCACTGACCGGAACTGGTGGAACCACCTTCGGCTGGACCGGCTTCCAACTTCAAGCAGTTGGCGCTTGGGGCAACAACGGTGGCGCTCGGAGCATCACGTTTACCAACTTCGCACAGACGACGATGA
>CAIQEX010000321.1 GCA_903870955.1 uncultured beta proteobacterium | reverse complement strand
TTTAAGAGCTGCAGCCTTGTCCGTACGCTCCCAAGTGAACTCTGGTTCTTCACGACCAAAGTGGCCATAAGCCGCTGTCTTGCTGTAGATCGGACGCAGCAAGTCGAGCATTTGGATGATGCCTTTGGGGCGCAGGTCAAAGTGCTCGGCCACCAAGGCGGCAATTTTCTCGTCGCTGATCACGCCCGTGCCTTCGGTGAAGATGGTCACGTTCATCGGCTTGGCCACGCCGATGGCGTAGGCCACCTGCACCTGGCACTGGCGCGCCAGGCCGGCAGCCACCACGTTCTTGGCCACATAGCGGGCGGCATAGGCGGCCGAGCGGTCCACCTTGCTCGGGTCCTTGCCGCTGAAGGCGCCACCGCCGTGCGGGCAGGCGCCGCCGTAGGTGTCGACGATGATCTTGCGGCCGGTCAGGCCGCAATCGCCCTGCGGGCCGCCGATGACGAAGCGGCCGGTGGGGTTGACCAGGTAACGGGTGTTTTGCAGCCATTCCTTGGGCAGCACCGGCTTGATGATTTCCTCGATCACGGCCTCGATGAAGCTGGCCTTCATCGTGGTTTGCGTCTCGCTCTGGTCGGGGCTGTGCTGGCTGCTGAGCACCACGGTGTCGATGCTGTGCGGCTTGCCGTCGACATAGCGCATCGTCACCTGGCTCTTGGCATCGGGGCGCAGGAAGGGCATGCGGCCGTCCTTGCGCAGCTGTGCCTGGCGCTCGACCAGACGGTGCGCGTAGTGGATGGGCGCGGGCATCAGGCTGGGCGTTTCGTCGCAGGCGTAGCCAAACATCAGGCCCTGGTCACCGGCACCGGTGTTCAGGTGGTCGTCCGAGGCGTGGTCAACGCCCTGGGCGATGTCGTTGGACTGTTTGTCATAGGCGACCAGCACGGCGCAACCTTTGTAGTCGATGCCGTAGTCGGTGTTGTCGTAGCCAATGCGTTTGATCGTGTCACGTGCCACCTGGATGTAGTCCACGTGGGCATTGGTGGTGATTTCACCCGCCAGTACGACCAGTCCGGTATTTGTCAGGGTTTCGGCCGCAACGCGGGACTTGGGGTCCTGCTTGAAAATTGCGTCCAGGATGGCGTCAGATATCTGGTCGGCTACCTTGTCGGGGTGGCCTTCAGAAACGGACTCAGAAGTAAATAGAAAATCGTTCGCCATAAAAGTATCTCCAAAAGTTCAACAGGTTGCGTTGCTTTGGCTTTTGGGCTTTCAGCGAACGCTTTAGCAGATTTGCCAATATTGGCAAGGCACAATGGCATTCTTTTAAGAAAGCCCCTCGTGCGTGTCGCCCTGCAAGTAGTTCCATAACTCAGCGACACGGTGCATTTTATCTCAAGCATGACCGTTCTCTTCAGACTCCTTTCGCATTTGCCTTTGTGGGCCTTGCACGGCATGGGCTGGGTCATGGGCTGGATGGCGTTTCTGGCTTCCAGCGACTACCGACGCCGTTTTCTTGAGAATCTGGCGCTTGCCGGAGTTGATCGTGGCCTTTGGATGGATGCGGTGGGCGAATCGGGTCGACTGATTGCAGAGCTTCCTCGATTGTGGATGGGCCGTCCCGTTCCGGTAGTTTGGCACGGTGCGGAGCATGTGGATGCCGCCTTGGCACAGGCCAGGGGGATTGTTTTCCTCACACCACATCTGGGTAGCTTTGAGGTGGCGGCACGGGCTTATGTCGAGCGCTATGGTGTAACGCATAAGCCCATGACCGTGCTATTCAGACCGCCACGCAAGGCGTGGCTCCACGCCGTGGTGATGCGATCCCGCCAACGTCCAGGCTTGGCCACCGCGCCGACCAGCATGGCGGGTGTTAAACAACTCATCAAAGCGCTGAAAGCCGGACAGTGTGTTGCACTGTTGCCAGACCAGGTGCCGCCTGAAGGCATGGGTGTCTGGGCGCCTTTTTTTGGCAAGCCGGCTTACACCATGACACTGTCGGCGCGGTTGGCTCTGCAAACCGGGGCGACCGTGCTGCTTGCCTGGGGCGAACGATTGTCTTGGGGGAGAGGCTATGTGGTTCACGTCATGCCCCTGCAAGAAACGCTCTCTGCGGATATGACCGATGCCGCCGGTCAGATAAATGGCGCCATGGAACGTTTGATTTTGCAAAAACCTCAGCAGTACCTTTGGGGTTATGCCCGATACAAGTCGCCCAAAAAGGTCGGGCCATGACCTATCTCATGCTGTGGCTCATGCGCTGTAGCGCTTACTTGCCCTTGGCCTGGGTGCGTGGACTGGGCTGGTTGCTAGGCTGGGTTCTGTATGCGGTTGTTTCCTCACGTCGGCGCGTGGTGCTGATCAACTTGCACCTGTGTTTTCCGGACTGGAGCGACGCCCAGGTGCGCCGCGCCGCTCGGGAAACTTTCGACTATTTTGCCAAGGCCTGGTTGGACCGGGGCTGGCTATGGCATGGCGATGTGAGAGCCATCAAAAAACGCCTGCGTCTGACGGGGGCCGTGCATGAGCTCGACGGCAATGCACCGACCGTTATCTTCGCTCCCCACTTTGTTGGACTGGATGCAGGTTGGACCGCCATTACGCAGCAATTGCCCCGGCGCTTTACAACCATCTACACCGACCAGGCGAATAAAGTATCGGATGCGTGGATCCTGCAGGGTCGCAAGCGCTTTGGAAATGCACGGCTATTCGGGCGCGTCGAAGGCGTCAAACCCATCATTGCTGCGCTCAAAGTGGGTGAGCCCTTGTACCTGCTGCCCGACATGAATTTTGGGCCGGAAGAATCGGTGTTTGTGCCCTTTTATGGTGTGGCAGCTTGCACGGTTCCCTCCCTGTCGCGCTTCTCGCGGCTGAGCCGTGCCAAGGTGGTTCCCATCATCAGCCGCTTGACGAAAGATGGTTATGAGATTGAAGTGTTGTCCGCCTGGCAGGATTTTCCGACGGCAGATTCAGTAGCCGACACGGCGTTGATGAATCTGAGACTTCAGACCTATATCGATCAGATGCCAACCCAGTATTACTGGGTGCACAAGCGCTTCAAGGACCGGCCGAACGGGGAAACACCGCCCTACTAATGCGTAGGGGCGCAAGGCAACGGGCTTCCCAAAAGCGCAGACCTTTAGTCTTCAGGGAGCTCCGGCGGCTCAGAATCCTGTTCCAGCGTTGCGGCCGTTGCCGCCGCTGCGGCCTTGCGTGCAGCCTTGGCTTCTTCCGGATGCGCCCATTGGTAGAGCAGCTGCGCCACTTCTTCGATGCCCTGGCGTTTCGGGGCAGAAAACAGCATGACATCGCCGCCACCGGCCTGTAGCTTGGTGATGGAGAGCACCTTGGCCGCTTCCGTGCGGGTCAGTTTGTCGGACTTGGTCAGCACGATCAGAAATTTCAGACCCTCTTCGACCCGCGGACGAATCACTTCCAGCAAGATTTCGTCCAGTTCCGTCATGCCGTGGCGCGGATCACACATCAGGACAATACCCATCAGGTTTTCACGGCTGACCAGGTAATTGGCCATCACCTGCTGCCAGCGAATCTTGTCCTGCTTGGGTACCGCCGCATAGCCGTAGCCCGGTAAGTCGGTCAAAACCGCGTCCATGACACCTTGTTTGCCCAGGGAAAACAGGTTGATGTGCTGGGTTCGGCCCGGTTTCTTGGAGGCAAATGCCAGCTGTTTTTGCTGTGTCAACGTATTGATACAAGTCGATTTGCCGGCGTTCGAACGGCCAACAAAGGCAATTTCAGGCACATCCAACGCGGGCAAAAAGTGCAATTGCGGTGCCGTTGTCAAAAATTTGGCGGTATGCAACCAACCCATGGCAACGGTGGCCGCAGATTTTTCTGGCGCTGTTTTGGCGGGGGTCTTGGAAGCTAATTTGCTTGGGTTCGGAGGGATGGTCATTGATTGCTGCGGTAAACCCAAAGCGCCATTGTAGAATGATGTAGTTTTTCCTCTCAGAAACCACCCCACCATGAAGTTGTTTGCCCCTCTGCTTATCGCTGGCTTTGTAGCCGCATTCTCTTTTTCGGCCGTGGCTAACGAGGCCGCACCAGCCAAGTTCAAGCCTGATTTAGCCAAAGGTGAGGCAAGTTTTGGTGCCGTATGTGCCGCTTGCCATGGTCCGGATGGCAATTCGAGTGCCCCCATTTATCCCAAGCTGGCTCAGCAACATCCCGAGTACCTGGTCAAGCAACTGACGGAATTCAAAGCCGGCAAACGCGCCAACCCGATCATGCTGGGCTTTGCTTCGACCCTGTCTGAAGATGACATGAAAAACATCGCCTTCTGGGTCAGCAGCAAAGCGTCCAAGGAAGGCACTTCCAAGGAAAAGGATCTTGTCACCTTGGGCGAACGCATTTTCCGCGGTGGCATTGCCGACCGCCAGGTGCCCGCATGCGCTGGCTGCCATAGCCCCAATGGCGCAGGCATCCCTGCCCAATACCCGCGTCTGGCAGGCCAGAACGCGGAATACGCGACGGCCCAGTTGACAGCATTCCGGGACGGCGTGCGCACCAACAGCCTGCAAATGACGCAAGTCGCAGCCAAACTGAACGACCGCGAAATCAAGGCCGTCAGCGACTACATCGCTGGTCTGCACTAAGCAGGTTTCTGGTCAGAGAACCGGCCCCGTTCAGGGCCGGGACTTTGTAACAAATCAAAAAAGGGCGGAAGACTGGTTATCAGTCTTCCGCCCTTTTCATTTGCATGCCGCCTCTTTACCCCTACGCTGTGGCGAATTGACTTGGGTATGGTAATTTTGGTGCGCTGCCAAACTGTTTGAGCCGGTGGGTGTAAGAAATACCCCTGTGCGCAGACCAACAGTGACACAAGGAGGCTTTTATGCTTATCAAATCGCACATCGATGGTTTTCAACATCCCGTTCCCAGCGAAATTACGCCGTTAAACACCTACAACCGCAGGCGCGAGTTGCTTAAAGGGATGGCAAGCATGGCAGTGGGCTCGGGTCTGGCTTCATGGGCCGAGCGTTCAGCGTTCGCAGAGTCGGCGTGGGGTGCACGTCCGGGGAAATTGGCCGCTTTAAGTGCGCAGGCATCCAAAGTGCCAGGCGCGCTGAGCATGGACAAAGTCACGCTGTACAAGGACGCCAGCAGTTACAACAACTTTTATGAATTTGGCACGGATAAGTCCGACCCGGTCGCCAACGCCCACACGCTAAAAACCAACCCCTGGAGCGTGGAGATCGAAGGCATGGTCAAGAAGCCAGGCAAGTTTGCACTGGAAGACCTGCTCAAACTGAGTCCAATGGAAGAGCGAATTTACCGCCTGCGCTGTGTTGAGGGTTGGTCCATGGTCATTCCATGGGTCGGTTATTCACTGGCCGAATTGATTCGCAAGGTGGAACCTCTGGGCAGCGCCAAATATGTGGAGTTTGTCAGTCTGGCTGATCCCAAGACCATGCCTTTCGTGGGTTCGCGCATATTGGACTGGCCGTATGCCGAGGGCTTGCGTCTGGACGAAGCCATGCACCCGCTTACGTTGCTAACCTTTGGTATGTATGGCGAGGTCTTGCCAAACCAGAGTGGTGCTCCGGTGCGACTGGTGGTGCCGTGGAAATACGGCTTCAAGAGTGCCAAAAGCATCGTCAAAATTCGGTTTACCGATAAGCAACCTGGTACGGCCTGGAACAAGGCTGCGGCCAATGAATACGGCTTTTATTCCAACGTGAACCCAACAGTAGACCATCCACGTTGGAGTCAGGCCAGCGAGCGCCGAATTGGCGAAGATGGCCTATTCGCCAAGAAGCGCCCGACCCAGATGTTCAATGGCTACGAAGCCCAGGTAGGCCAGCTTTACACTGGCATGGATCTGAAGAAGTTCTTCTGAGGTTGCCATGCGCTTACTCATAAATCGCTGGCTTCTACAAGGCTGGGTCAAACCGGGCTTTTTCGTGTTGTGCCTGTTGCCTGCCGGGTGGCTAATTTTTGCCGCTGTTACCGACCAATTGGGCGCGAATCCTGCGGAAGCCTTGTTGCGCTCAACCGGCGACTGGACGCTTCGCGCCTTGTGTCTGGTGCTGGCTATTACGCCCTTGCGCACCGTGGCGGGGTTGGCGGCTTTAGCCCGTTTGCGTCGCATGGTGGGGCTTTATGTGTATTTTTATGCCGTCCTGCACTTGCTGGCTTACGCCTGGTTTGACATGGGCTTTGAGGTGGCAGACATCGCTAAAGATATCGCCAAGCGCCCCTTCATACTGGTGGGTTTTGCTGCATTTTTACTCCTGACACCGCTGGCACTAACCTCAGTCAATCGGGCTATTCGGGCACTTGGCGCACGGCGTTGGCAGGCTTTGCACCGCCTGGTTTATGTCGTCGCCGTGCTGGGCGTGCTGCATTTCTTCTGGATGCGTGCGGGTAAGAACAACTTCGCCGAAGTCGCTATTTACGCACTTATTTTGAGCGTGCTATTGGGCTGGCGCCTGCAACGCAGACTGCGGGGGAGCGCTTGGTTGGAGCGGTTGCGCAGTCGCTGGTTTGGCAGGCAGGTAGAGCGGACCGGTTTGTCCGCAGGCCGAGAGGTTTAGCAGTGCCAGACTCAGCAAAGCTGGGATACTGAGGCTGACTAGAATTTGCTTTGCATTCAACATGGTGAAATTGTAATGACCGACCAAGAATATCTGGACCGAGCCGAAAGTTTGCTCAAGTCAGTGGAAGCCTGCTGTGATCGTTTGAACGATGAAAGCGATGCGGACATTGACAACCAGCGCGTGGGTGGCATGGTGACTTTGAGCTTTGCCAATCGGAGCCAGATTGTGATTAACTTACAAAAACCTTTGCAGGAAGTGTGGCTGGCCGCCAAAGCCGGTGGCTACCACTATCGCTTTGTCGAGGGACAGTGGCAGGACACCAAAGGACAGGGCGAATTTTTTGCGCAACTGACCCTTCATGCCAGTGCGCAGGCTGGCGAGCCATTGCACTTTGCCGGTTAAATCGCGCAAGTTCAGTTTTTAAACAGCTCCAGAATTTTCTTTTTTTCGTCAGCGGCTGGCGCTGTCGGTGCGGTGTCGGTTTTGTCTTCAGATTTCACGCTGGTGATGCCGTCGCCCTTGATAAATTCCTCAAAATACCATTCGCCGCCGACCCGGGTAATGCCTTCCGGTGCCACCGGTTCCATCACCGGTACCCCTTTGAGTGCGGTCTCCATGAAACTGATCCACACCGGCAGGCTCAAGCCGCCACCGGTTTCCTTGTCACCCAATTTGCGCGGTGTGTCGTAGCCGATCCAGGTGACGGCTGTAATAGTGGGCTGAAAGCCGGCAAACCAGGCGTCCATGGAGTCGTTGGTGGTACCGGTTTTGCCATAGACATCGGGCCGTTTGAGTGTTGCCTGCGCGCGTGCCGCCGTTCCGGAGCGTGTCACTTCACCCAACAAACTGGTCATCAGGAAAGCATTGCGTGGCTCGATCGTGCGTTGGCCTTCATCCAATGCCACGGGTGGTGTGGTCAACAATACCTTGCCACGTTGTTCACTGACTTTGGCCACCAACCAGGGGTTGACGCGGTATCCCCCATTGGCGAAAACAGAATAGGCGCCCGCCATCTGCATGGGAGTGACCGAACCGGCACCGAGTGCCATGGTCAGGTAGGGTGGGTGTTTATCAGCCTCAAAACCGAAGCGCGTGATCCACTCTTGCGCATACTGGGTGCCAATGGATTGCAGGATCTGAATCGAGATCATGTTCTTGGACTTGGCCAAAGCCTTGCGCAAAGTCATGGGCCCCTCAAAGGTGCCATCGTAGTTTTTGGGTTCCCAAGGCTGGCCACCAGTCGTGCCCGCGTCAAAAAACAGCGGTGTGTCGTTGATCACGGTGGACGGAGTGAAGCCCTTTTCCAGTGCCGCAGAATAAATGAATGGTTTGAAACTCGAGCCCGGTTGGCGCCACGCCTGGGTCACATGGTTGAACTTGTTTTTGGCAAAGTCAAAGCCGCCGACCAGTGCGCGGATCGAGCCATCGCGCGGATCCAGTGCGACAAAAGCCCCTTCCACTTCCGGCAATTGGGTAATTTCCCAGCCGCCCTTGGCAACCTTGGACACGCGTATCACAGCACCCCGGCGCAGTTTGATATTTGGTGCGGCCTTGTCTGACAAGCCAGATTGGGCTGGCTTGAGGCCTTCGCCGGTAATTTCCAGGGTTTCGCCAGCGGCACGCATGGCTTTGATGTGTTTGGCATCGGCTTCCAGCACCACGGCAGACATGACGTCCCCGTTGTCGGGGTGTTCATCCAGCACATCATCGACCGTGTCTTCCAACTCCTGTTGTGCGGTAGGCAGTGTTACGAACTTCTCCGGGCCACGGTAAATCTGGCGGCGTTCAAAGTCCATGATGCCCCTGCGCAGGGCCTTATAGGCTGCGTCCTGCTCTGCCGAGTGAATGGTGGTCTGTACGTTTAGACCACGGGTATAGGTTTCATCACCATATTGGTTAAACATCAGCTGGCGAACCATTTCAGCCACGTATTCCGCATGGATTTTGTTGATGTCCGGACCGGTTTTTACTTTAAGTTCCTGTGCTTTGGCCGTTTCAGCTTCTTTAGCCGTGATGAATCCGTTCTCCACCATGCGATCAATGATGTACAACTGCCGCGAGCGTGCACGCTTCGGGTTGCTGATGGGGTTATAGGCCGAAGGGGCCTTGGGCAGTCCCGCCAGCATGGCGGCTTCGGCGATGGTGATGTCCTTCAGCGGCTTGCCAAAGTAGGTTTCTGACGCGGCTGCAAAGCCATACGCCCGGTTCCCCAGAAAGATCTGATTCATGTAGATTTCCAGAATCTGGTCTTTGGTCAGCGCATGTTCGAGCTTGAAGGTCAGCAATATTTCATAAATTTTGCGCGTGAAGGTCTTTTCAGACGACAGGTAGACATTTCGTGCCACCTGCATCGTGATCGTCGACGCGCCCTGGCTTTTTGCATGGCCCACATTGGCCAAACCCGCACGAATCACACCCAGGTAGTCAACCCCGCCGTGTTGGTAAAAGCGGGCATCTTCAATGGCCAGCACCGCATTTGACATAACCTTGGGAATTTCACTGATCGGTGTCAGGTTGCGGCGCTCTTCGCCAAACTCACCCAAAACGTCGCCCTCGACCGACAGGACCCTTAGCGGCAGTTTGGGGCGGTAATCGGAGATGTCGGTAATATCCGGCAGACTGGGAAATGCGACCGAAAGTGCAATCGCCAGGATGATCAGGCCACTGAGCAGACCGGCCAGTCCCAGGCCGCAGACCCACAGCAGGGCACGCAAACCCCAGTGCATGGGTGCCTTCTTAGCGGACGTTCGGTTTGTTGGAGAATCTGGCGTGGGGGGCGTGGAGGGCATAGAAAGTTGGGGTTGGTCTCTGGTGCATTATAAAAATGCGTGTGAAGCGCACGCTGGCACCAAATTGGCTAATGTTGGAGTCTGGCGCCTGTGATCGCACGGAATGCACTTTTTACAACTTGATACATGCTAATTTCGTCTGCTTTTGACAACGCTTAAAAATGACCGACAATTAAAAAACCTTTGCGGGACAACGGGCTTACTGATAGCATTCAAGTGAATTCTTAAGTAGGACTGGCACGAAGTCGGTCTGTTTCAGGGGACAGTTTTGATCTCATTGGGGTCGCTCTTTAGTCGTCAACCAGCGCCTTTGCTTGGGCTTGACGTTAGCACGTCTGGTGTGAAGCTCGTCGAATTGAGCCGCGACAAGGCTGGCAATCTGGTTTTGGAGCGGTGCGCAATCGAACCGCTGGAGCGCGGCTGGATTACCGACGGAAATATTGAAAAGTTCGACGAGGTTGCCGACGCCATCAAACGATTGGTGAAAAAAAGTGGCACCAAAACGCGCAACGTCGCAATGGCTTTGCCTCCTTCAGCCGTCATCACCAAGAAAATCATTCTTCCCGGTGGCATGACCGACGATGAGTTGGAGCAACAGGTTGAGACCGAGGCCAACCAGTACATTCCGTTTCCTCTGGATGAAGTGAGTCTCGACTTTTGCGTGATTGGTCCGAGTGCGACCTCTGCTGGCGATGTTGAGGTGCTGATCGCCGCGTCCCGCCGTGAAAAAGTGCAGGATGTACAAGGATTGGCCGAGGCCGCCGGGTTGACGCCAGTGGTTGTCGATGTGGAGTCTTATGCGTCCCGACTGGCGACCAATCGATTGATTGAAAACCTGCCCAACCAGGGCAAGGGTCTCATCGTTGCGCTCTTTGAGGTGGGCTCGTTGACTACCAGCATGCAGGTTATGCGTGATGAGGAGGTGCTCTACGACCGCGACCAGGCCTTTGGTGGCGCCCAGCTGACACAGCAGATCGTGCGCCAATATGGTTTTTCCGCAGAGGAAGCGGAATCCAAAAAACGCAGTGGTGAATTGCCTGAAGACTATGAGGCGGTGGTGCTCAAGCCCTTCATTGACACAATGGTGCAGGAATTGGGCCGTGCATTGCAGTTCTTTTTCACCAGCACGCCACACAACAAGGTGGACTACATCATGTTGGCCGGCGGTTCTGCGGCTCTGCCAGGATTGACCGCCGCGGTGACCCAGCACACATCTTTTCCCTGCAGCTTGCTTAATCCCTTTGATGGCATGGAAATCGGAGATGGCGTCCGCCTGAAGAAAATGACGCGTGAGGCGCCTTCCTATCTCACATCCTGCGGTTTGGCCTTGCGGAGGTTTACCCAGTGATTTTGATTAATCTGCTTCCGCACCGGGAGGCTGCCCGTAAGCGTCGTCGTGACATTTTTAATGGCACCCTGGGCGCGTCGGCGCTGGTAGGTGGCCTTTTGGCTGGCGCAATTTTTCTTTGGTATCAATCCGAAATTTCCGCGCAGCAAAATTCCAACAGCATTCTGACGGCCGAGATTGCCAAACTCGACGGACAAATCAAGGATATTGCAGGCCTAGAAACTGAAATCAAGGCTCTCAAAGCCCGTCAGCAGGCCGTTGAAGATCTGCAGGCGGACAGAAATGTGCCTGTGCATTTGCTGACGGAAATAGTCAAGCAATTGCCAGATGGAATCTTCATCTCCAGGATGGTTCAGCTCGATCAGTTGGTCACCATCAACGGAACCGCGCAGTCCAATGAGCGGGTGTCCGAATTGCTGCGTAATTTAGCCAACAATACGCCCTGGTTTAGCAAGCCAGAGTTGGTGGAAATTGTGGCGGGCAACTTGACTTTGCCAACCAAGGAGCAAAAGCGAGTGTCCAACTTTGTGATCAAGGTTCGACTGGTACGTGCCAGCGAAGCGGAAAAGGCTGCTGCACCGGCAACCGCCGCATCTGGGCCGGTAGCGGCTGCATCAACACCTGCGAAGCAATAGCGGAAAAGCCATGGCTAGCAAATCACTCCCTTCATTTGACTTTCAGGCCTTTCAGGCCAAGCTGCAAAGTCAGTTTTCCAATCTGGACCCGCGTGACCCGGCGGCCTGGCCATCGCTACCACGTTATGGTTTGTTTCTAGTCACTGCATTGGTGGTCATCATCGTGCTGTGGTTCCTTTGGTTGAGCGGTTCTCAGGATGAATTGCAGGCCGAGCAGGCCAAAGAGGTCAAACTGCGCGAAGACTACAAGACCAAGTTGACCAAGGCGGTTAACCTGGATGTATTGAAAAAGCAACGCGAACAAGTGCAGCAATATGTGACCCAGCTGGAGAAGCAATTGCCTAGCAAGGCCGAAATGGATGCGCTTTTGTCAGACATCAACCAGGCCGGTCTGGGCCGGAGCCTGCAATTTGATTTGTTTAGGCCGGGTCAAGTGGCGGTCAAAGAGTATTACGCCGAGTTGCCGATTGCCTTGAAGGTGACCGGTAGATATCACGACATTGGCGCGTTTGCCTCGGATATTGCGAATCTGTCGCGGATTGTTACGCTCAATAATTTGTCCATTGTTCCGAAGACTGATGGAGCTCTGTCTCTGGAATCCACCGCCAAGACGTTCCGATACCTTGACGCGGATGAAGTGATGGCGCAGAAACAAGCCACCGCACCCAAGAAAAAATGAAGCGAAGCACCCAACTCTTTTTGATTCTGCTGGCCTTTGTGTTGGCAGGGTGCAATGCGGCCAACGAGGATGACATCCGTGCCTGGATGGTGCAAGAGCGCAATCAGACCAAGCCGCATGTGGCACCCATCGTTGCGCCTAAGCAGTTTGTGCCGGAGCCCTACACCAATGCCACGGCCATCGAACCTTTCAGCAACTTGAAGCTGACTCAGGCGCTCAAGCGAGATTCTTCGCAGGTCGCCTCCAATGGTGCACTGGTGGCACCTGAACTGGCCCGGCGAAAAGAAACCTTGGAGTCTTACCCTTTAGATGCAATGGTCATGGTTGGAAGAATCAAAAACTCTAACCAGTCCGTTGCGTTGGTTAAGGTGGATGGTTTCTTACATCAAGTGAAGGTTGGAGACCATCTAGGAATGTTTTTTGGGCGTGTTATGAAAATTGAAGAAACTGAGAT
>CAIQEX010000320.1 GCA_903870955.1 uncultured beta proteobacterium | reverse complement strand
TCATGTTCTGCTCCGCAACCCCCGCATTGATGAATCTGTCCGGGAAGCGATCAGCAAACGGTTCGATCACCGAATAGCCAAGGTCGCCTACGATGAGCGCAATGTGATCATGCTGCCCCGCAAGCGTAACCAGCTCTTCAATAAAAGTATTACGCATACAGCGTGGTCTCTATTTTCTGTAACTCTTCCAGCGCCACTCGCAATTGCTCGGCATCGGGCGTGCGGTAATGCCATTCAACTTTGTTTTCCATAATTTGCACGCCTTTGCCCTTCGTCGTGTGGGCAATCACCACCGATGGTTTACCAGAGTGCCATGGCGTTGAACCCAGCGATTGTTTCAATGCCAGATGATCGTGCCCATCGACCTCTTGCACCGCCCAACCAAAGGCCGTCAATTTGTCTGCCAGAGGTTCGATGCGAAGAGTCTTTTCAACCGTGGTGAGACTTTGCAGCTTGTTGTAGTCAATGATGGCGGTCAGGTTGTCCAACTGGTGGTGGGCGGCAAACATCAGCGCCTCCCAGTTACTGCCTTCGCCCAGCTCGCCGTCGCTCAATAGAACGACGGTACGCCATGACATGTGTCGGCGCTTCGCCGCGAGTGCCTTGCCCACACCAAAAGGTAGACCATGGCCCAGCGATCCAGTGGAGAACTCTACGCCCGGCACCTTGTGGCTGATGTGGTTCATCAAAGGAGAGTGGTCACGCCCGTATGTCGACAGGCTGTCCACACCGATAAATCCACGTTCAGCCAACGCCGCATAGACGCCTACACAGGCGTGACCTTTGCTCAGGATAAAACGGTCACGCTGTGGCCATTGGGGTTGTTGAGGATCCAGATTCAGGACGGAACCATACAGGACCGCCAGAATGTCGCATATAGACAGTGCGCTGGCGATATGCGAGGCCCGCGCCTGGTGCACCATACGCAGGGCATGCATACGCATCCTGACTGCCATGCCTTGCGTAGAGCTTATAGGTAGCATGAACTTTGTGACCTCATTGCCCATTGTGCAGTGCGGGCAATAGAAGTCCTCAAATCAAACCCTTGACTCACGCCGAGCTCTGACTGTACCCGGGTGACATCGGGGACGTAGGCATGAACATCAACGCCTGTTTCTGGTACTTGCCCAACTTCAATAGGTACGTCGGACCCAATTGATTGCACCACTTCGGACGCCAAGTCTCGAATCGAAATCCGCTGTGTACCACCCACGTTGTATGGTCGCCCTCCTTCGCCTCGGCAAAGAATTGTCCATAACCAGACAACCATGTCAGCAGAATAAAGGTATGAACGTAGTGGTGTGCCATCACCACTGATAACTATTGGTTCGCCCAGCAGGGCTGAGCGAATAAAGTTTCCGATTGCAAATTGCTTTTTTAATGCCAAATGCGGACCTACAAATGCGAAACAACGAGCGACCGGTATTTCAATTTCCAAATCAGAATTGGAAAATGCACACATTAGCTCCGCGGCGCGCTTTCCTTCAGCGTACGCCGAAGTTGCATTCATACAATCGGGTGCGGTCATACAGTCCTCCCGCGTAGCCCCGGAAGAGGCAAACTTGGTTCCATAAACAGCGCCGGAGCTAACCATTAGCATACGTTGACTTGCATGATCTTTAGCAATTTTTAGAACTCGCTGCGTACCCTGGACACATGTTTCAAATATTTCCGGGCCCGAAGTTAGTTGAACCACATCAGCCGCAGCATGAACAATATGGGTCACAGCTGGCACACCCGATAGTTCAAAAGTACGGACATCTGAGTTAATCCATCGCACTTCCTTGGCGACCATTAGTTCCGGGTAGGCTCTTTGAAAACTTTCGACATTTCTACTTAGCACGGTAACGTAGGCGTTTAGAGTCAATATCCTATTCGCATGCAAAAAGGTCCCCAAAAGCCACTTACCGACAAATCCGGTACCGCCAGTAATTAGCAGATGCCCTCCACGCATCGATTCCCAACATGTCAGCGTACGATCCAAAACGTAGTCAAGATCGTCTTGTGGAATGTCCAACCAATTACTGGACTGCGCGGATTTCAAAAATTAACTCCCAAGTAGCTTTCAATCTTCGCCGCAGCGAATTCCAGCATCTCTTCGGTCAGCGATGGCTGCACACCAATCCAGAACGTTTGATTCATCACACGATCCGTATTTTTCAAATCACCACTGATCCGGTAGTTGGCCCCAAGCATATAGGGCTGCCGGGTCAGGTTGCCCGCAAATAGCAGGCGAGTTCCCACCTTATTCTGATCCAGATAGGTCAGCAAATCCAAGCGGGAAACCGGTGCGTTGTCCTTCAGCGTTATCGGAAAGCCAAACCAGGACGGGTCAGAGTGTTCAGTGGCTACTGGCAGGTTTACGAACTCCTCACAGTCACGCAGGCGTTCTTTCAGAAAAGTGAAGTTCCGTTTGCGCGCCTGTATGAAGTCGGGCGCACGTTCGAGTTGTGCCACGCCGCATGCCGCCTGCATGTCTGTGATCTTCAGGTTGTACCCCAAATGGCTGTAGGTGTATTTGTGGTCATATCCTTGCGGGAGTTCGCCCAGTTTTTGACAAAACCGCTTGCCGCAGGTGTTGTCTTTACCGGGCTGGCAATAGCAGTCACGGCCCCAATCGCGAAAACTCTCGGCTATCGACTTCAGTTCTTCATTGTTGGTAAAAACAGCGCCGCCTTCACCCATGGTGATGTGGTGTGCAGGGTAAAAACTGAGCGTGCCGATATCCCCAAAAGTCCCTACGTTTTGACCAAGGTAGGTAGAGCCCAATGCGTCACAGCAATCCTCGACAAGCCAAAGTCCATGCTTCTTGCACAAGGCCGTGATGACGTCCAGGTTAAACGGATTTCCCAGGCTGTGCGCCAGCATGATGGCCCGGGTCCTGGGCCCGATAGCGGCCTCGACCTTTCCTGCGTCGATGTTGTGGGTCAATGGATCCACGTCGACGAACACCGGTACGGCACCGAACTGCAATATTGGATTCACCGTCGTTGGAAATCCTGCGGCCACACCGATCACTTCATCGCCGCGGCGAATTGCACGATCACCCAGTCGGGGAGAAGTGAGG
>CAIQEX010000319.1 GCA_903870955.1 uncultured beta proteobacterium | reverse complement strand
CTCTTTCAAACATGCCGTGATGTTGTTGGGCTTGAACCGGCTCTTCAAATGGGCCGCCTTGTTGATGACCACATCGATCAATGGCAATGTGCCGGCCGCCGTGGGTACGACCGCCGTGGTACGCGGAAGACTGATGGAACTGCTTGCGTTAGAGAAGCTCGACGCGGAAGACTGTGACAACGCCTTTGTAGTGGGCGTTTTCTCTTTGCTCGACACGATGCTGGGAATGCCCATGAAAGCGGCCTTGGAGACGGTTTCCCTGCCGCCCCAGGTCAGCGACGCACTGCTGTACCGCACAGGCCCGTTGGCACCGTTTCTCGATCTCACCATTGCCTGCGAGTCCTCCGACGACAGTGTCTTTGCCAGTGCGTGCAGTTCGTTGGGACTGTCCAGCAACCACGTCAACTGGGCGCACCTGCAAGCCCTGGCCTGGGCTGAAACCCTGGCCGTGTAACTTTTAGCCCCCACGGTCGCCCACTGCGTGTGGCTTCCTGCCCCCCAAGGGGCCCGTTTTACCTTGGGGCGGCCCAGCGGTAAAACCTAGCCCCCACGGTCGCCCACTGCGTGTGGCTTCCTGCCCCCCACGGGGGCTAATCCAGCTCGGGGCGGCCCAGCGCTGGATTGCCGTTTAACCCCTCGGGTGATGTTGCGCGTGCAACTGCGCCAAGCGCTCGCGGGCCACATGGGTGTAAATCGTGGTGGTGGAAATATCCACATGCCCTAATAGCAACTGCACCGCACGCAAATCCGCGCCGTGGTTCAGCAGGTGGGTGGCAAAGGCGTGGCGCAGGGTGTGGGGCGACAGGGCCGAGCGGATGCCCGCCGCCAGCGCATATTTCTTCACCACGTACCAAAACATGACGCGCGACATCGCGCTGCCGGCGTTGACGCCGCGCACCGTAACAAACAAATCCTGCGTCTGCTTGCCGGCCAACAACTCCTGGCGCGGCGACGCCAAATACTGGCGCAACCACTGCGCCGCCATCTCGCCATAAGGTACCAACCGCTCTTTTGAACCCTTGCCCAGCACCCGCAGCACGTTGTCATTCAGGCTCAGGTTAAACACCTTGAGTTCCACCAGTTCACTCACGCGCAGGCCGCTGGCGTACATCAGTTCCAGCATGGTGCGGTCGCGGATTCCCAGCGCGTTCGAGGTATCGGGCGCTGCCAACAAGGCCTCGACCTGTGCCTCGGTCAGGGTTTTGGGCACACGCAAAGCCTGCTTGGCCGATTGCAGCTTGAGTGTCGGATCCGAAGCGATCCGGCCCTCCCGCAAGGCCCAGCGAAAGTAGCGTTTGAAAACGGTCAGGCGGCGGTTGGCACTGGTGGCTTTGCTACCCGGCGTATGCCGAAACGAGAAATAGGCTTGCAAGTCGACCTCAACGGTGTCGTCCAGGCCGCGTGCATGGTTGGCAAGCCATTTGCCATACAGCGTCAGATCGCGCCGGTAGGCGGCAAGCGTGTTCTTGGCCAAACCTTCTTCGAGCCAGATGGCGTCGATAAATGCATCGATAGAAGCGGTGCTGGAGGCGAGTGGAGCGGTCATGGCGACTGCAGTTTAGCGCCGTGGGGTGTTGCCCCCACGCTCCCCCACTACGTGTGCTGCGCTGCCCCCCGAGGGGGCCAATCCCGCTTGGGGCGGCCCGGCGCGGGATTTTTGCCCCCACGCTCCCCCACCTGCATGCGGGTCGCTGCCACCACCACCCTCCACGGGGCTGGTATTCTCGAAGCGGTGAATTACGCCCAATTGCTCTTCCCCGACTTTGCCCTGATTCTGTGCGGCTTTTTGGTGTGTCGGTACACCTCGCTGAATCGCACGGTCTGGCAGCAGGTGGATGCGCTGGTTTACTTCTTTCTCTTTCCGGTGTTGCTGTTTCAGTCCATCAGCAAGACCACACTGGATTTACAGGCCGCCTCCAACCTGATCGCTGCGGGGCTGGGGGTTGGCTTGGTTGCCATTGCCTTGGCCTACGCACTGCCACACCTGCCCCTGCTGGGCCGCCACATTGACCGGCGCCAGCATGCCGCCAGCGCGCAGGTCGGTTTTCGGTTCAATTCCTTCATTGGCCTGGCCATTGCCGAGCGTCTGGCAGGGCCACAGGGTTTGCTGCTGATTGCGGTGCTGATCGGCATCTGCGTGCCACTGTTCAATATGGCCGCCGTGTGGCCCATGGCGCGGCATGCCGAGCGTGGTTTCTGGCGTGAACTGGTGCGCAATCCGCTGGTGCTGGGTACCGCGTCGGGTCTGTTGGCCAATATCCTGGGCCTGCACATTCCGCACTGGGCTGAACCCACAGTCACCCGCGTGGGTGCGGCCGCCTTGGCTCTGGGTTTGATGGCAGCCGGTGCGGGGATGCAATTTGGCGCCCTGGCACGGGGCAAAGCGCTGGGTCTGGCGGTGCTGTCTATCCGGCACTTTTTGACACCCATCGTGGCCCTGTGCATGGCGCGGCTGTTTGGCCTATCCGAGTTGCAAAGCACCATATTGCTGGCCTTTTCTGCCCTGCCTACAGCGTCCACCGCCTATGTGCTGGCAGCGCGTATGGGCTATGACGGCCCTTACGTTGCCGGACTGGTTTCCATTTCGACTCTGCTGGGCATGGCCAGCCTGCCATTTGCCTTGGGTGTCTTGCGCTTCCTGCCGCAAGCCGGGCTCTGGTAACGTCTGCACTTTTGAAGACTGTCGCCAGCCCCTGTGTCCCCCATCCAACCCATGCCTCCAGTTGCTTCCCAGCCCGCGTTTGGCTCCGCTTTGCTGCAAATTCGTGGCGTAACGTTGCAGCGTGGCGCAAACACGGTCTTTTCGGGCTTGACGCTGGAACTGTCCGAGCCCCGCATCGGTCTGATTGGCGACAACGGTGCGGGAAAAAGCAGCCTTTTTCGCCTCCTGTGCGGCCTCGACGTGCCGCAAACCGGCAGTGTCACGGTACGTGGATTGGAGGCGCACAGCGTCAGCCGCAAGCGTCCAGGATTGGTCGGCATGATGTTCCAGAACCCGGACGAACAAATCATCTTCCCGACCGTGGCGGAGGAGTTGGCGCTGGGCTTAAGCCCCAGTGGCATGCCACGGCGTGAAGCCATCGCGCAGGCCCGACTGTTTCTGGCATCCAGGAACCTGGCGCACTGGGCTGACAGTGCCATCGGGGCCTTAAGCCACGGCCAGCGCCAGCATGTGTGCTGGCTGGCTCTGATGATTGCCTCACCCGAATTGCTGCTGCTGGACGAACCCTTTGCCAGCCTGGATCAGCCGGGTCAGGCGCTGCTCGGCATGGACATCGCCAAGGCGCGCCAGCAAGTGATTGTCTCGACCCATTTGTTGGAGCATGTGCGCCCCTTTGAGCGGGTGATCTGGCTGGAACGCGGGCAGGTGCGCGCCGATGGCCCGGGCGATCAGGTCTGTGCCGCGTATCAGGCCGACGTGGCGGCACGCATTGCGTCTCAAGCCCTCTCCTACCATTAGTCGAACAGCAAAAATGGGAAGCCTGTATAGCGAACACCGAACCTGGCTGCACGGCGTACCGGCGGCCATCAAACTGTTGCTGTTCGCCCTGTTGGGTACCGCGCAATATGCGACCCACAACATCACCCTGCTGGCCGTAGGTGCAACCGCCTCGGTCCTGTTGTTTGTCAGCCTGGGCAAGGCGATTTGGACGGCACGCAAGCTGGTTGCGTCAGTCATTCTGGCCAGCTTGTTGATCCTGTTGTTTCACCTGTTTATGCAGCAGGCTGCACTCGGCTGGCTCAGCACTTTGCGCTTGCTGAGCGCCTCCCTGCTGGGCATTGCATTGACCCTCACGACCCGCACCGCCGAATTGCTCGACGTGCTGGAAAGACTGCTCTCACCGCTGCAACGGCTTGGCCTGAAAACCGAACGCCTGGCGCTGCAACTGGCCATGATGCTGCGCTTTACCGAGCATTTTTTTGTGGTCTGGAAACGCCTGGATGACGCGCACCGCCTGCGCACCGGCAAGGCTGGAGGAATAAGCCTGCTGGCGCCCCTCACGATTCACATGCTGACCAGCGCCCGTCGGGTAGCAGATACACTTGAAATGCGCATGGGCGAATAGCCCTTGGCGCATTCTTTTTCACTGATTCGCTGGACCCCATGAATTCCTCTCGCTCTCTGGCCCTGATTTCTTTGTTTGCCGCCCTGCTGGCGGTTTTTGGCCTCATCCCCAAGATTGACCTGCCTTTGGGCGTGCCGATCACGCTGCAAACGCTGGGCGTCATGCTCGCCGGCTGCCTGCTGGGACCCAAGCGCGCGCTGCAAGCCCTGTTGCTGTTCCTCGTTGCCGTGGCATTGGGCTTGCCCCTGTTATCGGGTGGACGCGGCGGCCTGGGGGTCTTTATGGCGCCGTCCGCTGGGTATCTGATCGGCTGGCCCCTGGGCGCGCTGGTGACCGGTTGGGTCATGACCACCTTGCCAAGCGCCACGCCGCGCAGCGCCGCGATCAGCGCCTTTGTTGCCTCCCTTGCGGGCGGGTTGCTGGTGGTTCACGTAGCGGGTGTGGTCGGTCTGGTGAATATCGCCAACCTGAGTTGGACCCAGGCTACTTTTGGCACGCTGGTGTTTGTGCCGGGCGACCTGCTCAAGTGCGCAGTCTGTGCCATCGTCGTGCACACCGTCGCGCGCGGTCTGCCGGACTGGAACTTTGGCGGTCGTGCGCTGAAATGACACCTGGCCAAGCCTCGGGCCTGGTCCACGCGCCGCTGGCTGACTGGGCGCAGGCCCGTGGCCAGGCTTTGGCGATTCAATGTGGCGGCGAATCACTGACCTTTGCCGCGTTGCATACGGCGGTCGCAGAACGCGCCGCAACCCTCCGCGACAAACGGGCCCCGGCCATCGCCTGGGTCGACAGCAGCCTGACTCTGGTGCAACGCCTGGTGGATTTCATGGGCATTCTTGCCAGCGGGCGCTGCGCCGCCGTGGCCGACCCGGATTGGCCGCTTGCGGTTCAACACAGCGTACAAGCCGCCATTCCAGATGCACCCTGCGACATGCCTGCGGCGCAGCCGCTGTCGCCGTTTTACGTTGGCTACACCTCGGGCAGCACCGGCCTGCCCAAGGGCTTCCGCCGCCACCATCAATCCTGGACCGAGAGTTTTCGCGTCTGCCTGGAAGCATTCGGGATTGACGCCGGCGGCCGCATTCTGGCGCCGGGGCGCGATTCCCATTCCCTGTTCCTGTTCGGCATGCTGCTGGGGCTCTGGACCGGCGGTGGCGTCGTAGTGCAAGAGCGCTTTTCCGCAAGCGCGGCGCTGGACACGCTGGCAGAGGGGCATACGCCCAGCCTGATCAGCACCCCCAGCCAGTTGATCCTGATGCTGGAGGTAGCGCGCCACAAGTCGCTACAGCCCATCGAAGCGGTGCGCCTGATCCTGATCAGCGGCGCGCGCTGGATGCGCCACCGCACGGCAGATTTGCGCGGGCTGTTTCCACAGGCCCGCATCATCGAGTTTTACGGCGCCTCCGAGACCAGTTTCATCGCCTGGATGGACAGCGACGAAAGCACCCCGGCGGCCGTGGTGGGCCATCCCTTTTCCAACGTGGAATTGCAGCTTCGCGCGGTACCGGGGGAGGACGCCGCGGGTCTGATTTACGTGCGCAGTCCGATGCTGTTTATGGACTACGTGGGCGCCGGGCAGGATGCCACCGCCGCACTGCGCGATGGCGACTGGCTCTCGGTGCGGGATCTTGGGACGCTGGACGCCGAAGGACGTTTGTGCCTGGCGGGACGCCAGAACCGCATGATCGTCACGCAAGGTAAAAACCTGTTTGCCGAAGAACTTGAATCTGTGTTGGAGGCACACCCGGCCATCGCACTGGCCTCGGTACACGGCATGGAAGACGCGCGCCGCGGAGCGCTGGTGGTGGCCATCCTGCACTGGGCCGGCGACTCTGCCAGCGGCAACCAGGCAGCCGTCAATCGACCGGACGCCCTGCAACTGATGGCCTGGTGCCGGCAGCGTCTGGAAGCCTTCAAAGCGCCCAAAAAGTTTTTTGTTTGCGCACGCTGGCCGCGCACCGCGGGCGGCAAGACCGACCACACGGTGTTGGCACGCAGCCTTCTGCAACACGGACAACACGGGCAACCAGGGCAACCCGGTCAACGCGATGAGCCCACCACTGTGGACACACCATGCCTGCACCGACTGCCCTGATCGCCGCCTGGGCGCGCAGCGCGGTGGCCCCTTGGGGCGGCGCTTTTCGCACGCTGCAAGCCCACGAAATCGGTGCACCCGTGCTGCGGGCCTTGCTGCAACGCACCGGCATTGGCCCGCAAGCCGTTGACGCCGTTGTCATCGGCAACGCGCTGGGCGCCGGTGGCAACCCGGCGCGCATGCTGGCACTGGCAGCCGGATTGCCGGACCGATGCGCCGCACTGAGCATCGACACCCAATGCTGCGCGGGGCTGGATGCGGTCACCATGGCCGTGGGCATGCTGGCCTCTGGCCAAGCCTCGGTGGTCATTGCCGGTGGTGTCGAAGCCTGGAGCCGATCACCGATTCGCCAGACCCGCCCCCTGCACGCCGGCGAGGCACCCGTAGCCTACGAGCGTCCCGCCTTCGCTCCCGACCCCGCGCGGGACCCTGACCTGCTGCAGTCTGCCGCCGACTATGCCGCTCAACAGGCCATCACCCGCGTGCAGCAAGATGCCTATGCCGTGCGGAGTCACCAACGTGCGTTGCAGCATGCAGACTTCTTGCGCAATGAAATCGTCGCCGTCAACGGGCTGGAACACGATGCCTATGTGCGCCCCCTCACGCTGGAACGCGCCGCCCGCATGCCACTTGCAGCAGAAAGCGCGGGCGCTACCGAATGTGCCTTGGGCACACTGGCCATTTCAAGCAAGGCGGATGGCGCGGCGCTGGTCCTGCTGGCAACGCCCGAGGCCTGCCGGGATCTGGGCCTGAGTCCGCAGATCGCGTGGCTCGCATCCGCATCCATTGGCGGAGATCCGGGCACACCTCTATTGGCGGCGCAATTTGCGGCGCAAACTGCCATGCAGCGCGCATTGGTTCAAAGTGCCAGCGAGTTGCAAGTGGTCGAGTTGCACGATGCGTTTGCTGTGCAAGGCATCAGCTTTTGCCAGACACTGGGTCTGGACCCATCCGCCATTAACCGGCGGGGTGGTGGACTGGCACGTGGTCACCCGATTGGCGCGTCGGGTGCCATCGCCCTGGTAAGGCTTCTGGCCGACCTGCAACAAGGTGACGCCACCGGTGCGCGGGGTCTGGTCGCCGTTGCCGGTGCTGGGGGCATTGGGGCGGCAGCACTGCTGGCGCGCCTTTAAACGAAACTTGCAATGCGCCGCCACTTGCATCAAACCCATGGCAGCACCTGTCATCCAAAGCAACCAGGAACTTAACCATGTCTGCCCTGCGCCTGATTTTTTTGACCTCGTTGGCCATGCTTGCTTTTGCAGGCAATTCGCTTTTGTGTCGCCTGGCACTCAAGCACACCGGCATCGATGCCAGCAGTTTTACTTCGATCCGGCTGGTGTCTGGCGCCGTCATCCTCTGGTTGGTGGTGCGCCTGACCCGGGGCTCGTGGGCGGGCGCTGGCAACTGGCGATCGGCGTGCGCGTTGTTTGTCTATGCCGCTGGATTTTCATTTGCCTACGTGAGCCTGCCGGCTGCAACTGGCGCGCTGCTGCTCTTTGGTGCGGTCCAGACCACCATGATTGGCCACGCCCTGTGGAAAGGCGAGCATTTGCAAAAACTGCAGACGCTTGGACTGGCCTTCGCCATTGGGGGACTGGTCGCTTTGTTCCTGCCGGGTCTTTCTGCGCCGCCCTTGATAGGCTCGCTGCTTATGTTGGGTGCGGGAATGGCGTGGGGTATTTATTCCCTGCGCGGCAAGGGCGCCGGTGATCCGATCCAGGTAACGGCCGGGAATTTTCTGCGGGCGGCCCCGTTGGCACTTGCTACCAGCCTGTTGGGGATCAGTCCTATTTCTCTGGACACCGCGGGCGTGGCGTATGCCGTCCTGTCGGGTGCACTTGCCTCCGGTTTAGGCTACGCAATCTGGTACACGGCATTGCCTGCTTTGCCTTCCACCAGCGCCGCAACCGTGCAACTCAGTGTTCCCGTGATTGCGGCTTTGGGTGGCATTCTCTTCCTGGGGGAATCCGTCACGTTGCGCCTGGTATTGGCATCGCTGGCCATCCTCGGTGGCATCGCACTGGTCCTGTTGAATAAAGCGAAAATCACGCTTCCGATGGCAACGTTACAGGCAGTCGATCCTGAGCAATAGGGCGCTATAAACGGCATTCACCGGGGCGGCACCTCGATGCACTTGAGACTATTCGTCTTGCCGACCAACGCCCTTTGTGCGGTATTGAAATATCGGGCAACAAAGCGCTGATAAGTTGTTTTTCGACAGAAAAGGCCACTTCAATATCTGGTAATGTAATTAGCATATTCCATCAATTGGGGGTGTGCTGTGGACTTCAATAACACGAAGATTTCCGTAAAAATGGCGCTTGGATATGGCGTATTGGTATTACTGATCGCACTGATCGGCGCCTTCACTTGGTTCAAGCTCACGGGCATTCGATCCTCCTTTGAGGCGGTTACGGACAACCGCCTGCCCAAGGTTGTGGCCGTTTATGAAGTCAGAGAGAACATCAATATCGCTGCACGGGCCATGCGAAACATGCTGCTGGTTAGTGCCCAATCTGAAGCGGCCAAGGAAAAAGAGCGCATCGATGCTTCCCATCTTGCCATTGGCGAGCGGCTGGACAAATTGCAAGCCACGGTGGTATCCGGCGCCGGAAAACAAGCGCTGGACAAAGTCTTGCAAGCCAGACAATCCTACGACGCGCAGCAGGCCAAATTTGTGGACTTGGCGGTCGGCGGAAAAAAGGAAGATGCAACCAAATTACTCCTGGGTGATTTACGCAAGGCACAACAGGACTACTTTGCAACTTCCGACGACTTCTTGAAATTTTTGCGCTCGCGTATGGATGAATCCAGTCAAGAGGCACACGCAGGTGTACAAAGCACTGAGACGGCCAACGCCATTGCGGTACTGGCGGCAGTCGTGCTGGCGATAGTTTTGGCAAGCTGGATTATTCGATCGATTACGCAGCCCATGCAGCGTGCCATTGAAGTGGCCCGCGAAGTTGCCGCCGGAAATCTGGGTTCGCGAGTAGAAACCGGCGGCACCAATGAAACGGGGCAACTATTGCATGCGCTCGACGCGATGCAGAGCAGCTTGAGCCAAGTCGTTTCCAATGTTCGCAACAGTTCCGAAAGTGTGGCCACAGCCTCAGCCGAGATTGCACAAGGTAACAATGATCTTTCCGCGCGCACTGAGCAGCAAGCCAGTGCCTTGGAAGAAACCGCTGCGTCCATGGAAGAACTCAGTTCTCAGGTAAAGCACAACGCCGACAACGCGCGGCAGGCCAACCAATTGGCCAGCAGCGCCTCTGCCGTAGCCCTGCGTGGCGGCGATGTCGTGGGGCGGGTCGTCACCACGATGAAGGAGATCAACGACTCCTCAAGAAAAATATCGGACATCATCAGCGTGATCGATGGCATCGCTTTTCAGACCAATATATTGGCTTTGAACGCTGCCGTGGAAGCCGCGCGCGCGGGCGATCAGGGTCGCGGTTTTGCCGTAGTTGCCAGTGAAGTGCGGTCACTGGCCGGTCGAAGTGCGGAAGCTGCCAAGGAAATCAAGAATTTGATCAATGCCAGCGTAGAGCGGGTTGAGCAGGGAACGGTGCTGGTCGATGAAGCTGGATCCACCATGACCGAAGTGGTGAGTTCCATTCGCAAGGTAAGCGACCTGGTTGGGGAAATAAGTTCTGCCAGCAACGAACAATCCGCGGGCGTAGCGCAAATTGGTGAAGCGGTCACACAGTTGGACCACACGACACAGCAGAACGCGGCGCTGGTTGAACAAATGGCTGCGGCGGCGAGTAGCCTGCGGTCGCAGGCGGGTGATTTGGTTCAGGCTGTTGCGGTGTTCCATCTTGGAGGCAATGAAGGCGTGGTCAAAACCACGGTTCGCGCTGCTGAAGGCAAGAGTGCGCCTTTCAAGGGCGCTGAGCGTCGCTCCATCGCGAAAGCACCCAACAAACCAAAACCCGTGCCAAAGAAGTCACCGGTATCGAAACCAGCACCCTTGCAACAACCGGTGGCAATTGCCAAAACCCCCGTTGCTGCGGGAGGTGACGAAGAATGGGAAACGTTTTAGCCGATGAAATCGTCGGGCCTCGCGCTAACCGATAACCCGAAAGTATTCGTCCAGCGCACAGCGCGTCGTGCGGGTTGCATTCACCGGCGCTGCCGCATCGGCGTAGCCAATGGCCATGCCACACACCAGGGTCTCCTTTTCATCCAGCCCCAACGTGCGTCGTATCAGCCCCGGGTAAGTCGCCATGGCACCAATGGCGCAGGTGGACAGCCCTTCTGCCTCGGCCGCCAGCATCAGGCCATAAATGGCCATGCCCAGGTCCATGTAGCCGCCACTGCCGAAGTCGCGGTCGATGGTGATCAATAGCGCTACAGGAGCGTCAAAAAAACGGAAGTTGCGCTCGAACTGCCCATCCCGTGCACTGCGGTCCTCGCGCGCAATGCCCAACGCTCCATAGAGCGCGCGGGCCGCTGCGACCTGGCGGCGGCGCAACAACGACGGCATGGGTTTGGGGAAGTAGGCATAGTCCTCGACCTCCTGCTGGCCGGCACGAAACGCGGCCACCAGTTCTGCCGACAGGCGCTCTCGGGCCAGGCCCCGCACCTGGATAAAACTGCCTGGCTGCAAATTGGCACCGCTCGGCGCCTGGCGCGCGCTTTGCAGCAGCTGACGCAACAGGTCATCGCCCACCGCATTGGGCAAAAAGGCGCGCACCGAGCGCCGCCCCAAGGTGATGCGGGAGAAGACTCCAGACTGATCATCCATGCTTTAGTTCATTTCGTTCTGGGCAATTCAACGGGATTCAACCAGATTGGCCAAACCCCGCGTTAGCACCCCTTTGCCGCGTGCGCGCCGCAGGAACTCCTGCCCCATGCCTTCAAAGCCAGGCACCGGGCTCATGCAGTCCGTCAACAGCACGCTGCGTTGCAAGCGCTCAGGTGGCAAATGGGCCAGCATGTCGTCGACCGAGGCCGCAACGCAATGGCTCAACGCCTCACCCGCCACCAGCAACGTGCCGGTTTGGGCAGCCAGTTTGCCCATCAAGGTCTGGTTAAGTTGGGTGCGTGCGTCGTCGGCGCGTGGCACCTCGGCGCGAAAGGCGCTGTATTGCTCGGTCAGCGGATGCTGGCCCTTCAACACCTTGTGGCAGACCTGACCCGACTGTTCTTCCCACGCTGCGATGGCCTGCGCCAAGCCGCTGTGAATGTTGTGGCCCCAGGTGCCGGTGACGCAATGCACCGGCCAAACGACCAACTGGCGCTGCCCACCGGCCTCCAGTGCCTGCAGATAGCGCAGCACCTCTTCGCGCTTCTCGGTATGGCGCGGTGCGAACTTGCCCGCCACCACATCGGCTGCCGTGATCAGGGTAAAGGGCGCGACGGGCTGACCCAACGCATCGCGCCAGAAGGTGGTGCGTTCCACACCCACACTGGCATGGGAATCGAGTGTCACCGTGATGGACTGCACCTGTGCCACATGGTGCGCAAGCCAGTCGGCCAGTCGCTGCATGTCAGCGTCGGCACCAGGTACCGGCAGGGCCGCACCGGGGATATCCAGGAAATCGTTTTGCGGGTCAATGATGAGCAAATCGTAAGCAGGCATATCAGGCCTCCGGTTGAAGTTCAGGGGATTGTTGCAAAGCCCAGGCCACTTGCTCGCGCACCACTTCGCTGTCGTGGGTCAGCCTGCGCTCTAACGCCGCCCGCATGCGCTGGATTTGTTCTGCGTCGCGTGTCGACCGCAACGCATTGCCCAGCGCCAGGGCGACATTGCGCAGCCAGCGCGCATGGCCGATGCGGCGGATCGGCCCGCCCTCGGTAAGCCGCAAAAACTCGGCCTCGCTCCAGTCCAGCAAGGTGCTTAGTTCTTGTCCGGCCAGGCCGTCGCGCGCATCAAAGTCAGGCAAGGTCGCACGCTGTGCATATTTGTTCCAGGGACAAACCAACTGACAGTCGTCACAGCCGTAAATACGGTTGCCAATGAGCGGACGCAACTCCAGCGGAATACTCCCCGCATGTTCAATCGTCAGGTAGGAGATGCAGCGCCGCGCGTCCAGCCTCTGTGGGCCCAGGATGGCGCCTGTCGGGCAGACGTCGATACACGCCGTGCAGCTGCCGCAATGACCTTGCACGGCAGGTGTAGACGGCAGTGCCACGTCGACATAAATTTCACCCAAAAAAAACATCGAGCCTGCATCCCGGTTGAGCACCAAAGTGTGTTTGCCGCGCCAGCCCAGGCCGCTGCGTGTCGCCAACTCCGCCTCCAGCACCGGCGCCGAATCCGTGAAGACGCGGTAACCCAAAGGGCCCACTTCCTCGGCGATGAGGTCGGCCAGCTTTTGCAGGCGGCTGCGCAGCACTTTGTGGTAATCCCGCCCCCTTGCGTAGAGCGACACCACGCCAGTGCCGGTGCGCTGAAGTTGTTCGAGTTCAGTTGTCTGCCAGTCGTCGGGCGTGTCGCGTGGCAGGTAGTCCATGCGCGCGGTAATCACGCAGAGCGTGCCGGGCACCAACTCGGCCGGGCGGGCACGTTTGAGGCCGTGACTGGCCATGTACTGCATCTCGCCATGGAAACCCTGTTCCAGCCAGGCCAGTAAACCGGGCTCGGCGGACGACAAATCCACACCGGTCACGCCAATTTGGGAGAATCCAAGCTTGTACGCGCTCGCACGGATGTGTGCGAGCAGTGCGTTATCGTATGGAGTGCTGTGGATCATCAATTGCCTATTGTAGAAACCGGGGTGAAATCAAACCCCGCCTTGGACTCGCTGAGCCTGCTGTGGGTCGATGAACGGGCCACGCAGGCCTTTGCCGCGCGGCTGGCCAGCCAGCCAGGGCTGGCGAATGCCTTTGTCACGTTGCATGGCGATCTGGGCGCTGGCAAGACCACATTGACGCGGCATCTGCTGCACGCATTGGGCGTAAGTGGGCGCATCAAGAGCCCGACCTACACCCTCGTCGAGTCCTACGACACCGCGCGCTTTGCGGCGTGGCACTTTGACTTCTACCGTTTCAATGACCCGCAGGAGTGGGAAGACGCGGGTTTTCGTGACATCTTTGCCAGCCCTGGCCTCAAGTTGGCCGAGTGGCCGCAAAAGGCTGCCGGACTGCTGCCGCGGGCCGATCTAGACATCGCCCTGCTGCCAGAAGGCGACACCGCGCGGCGTGTCACGCTGACTGCGCTGACACCCGTTGGCGTGTCTGTCCTCCAGGGTCTCGCTTCAGCCGAGTCAGAGGGCTCAGCCGCATGAAGCGCCGCACCGCACTGGTACGCGCTGGCAGCGTGGTGCTGACGCTGGCCCTGCCCCAATTGGTGCGCGGCGCTGGCATCGTCAGCGTGCGCGTCTGGCCGGCTCCCGAATACTCGCGGGTCACGATCGAATCCGACACCGCGCTGACTGCGCAGCAGAGCTTCGTCGCCAACCCACCCCGCCTGGCGGTGGACATCGAAGGTTTGGTGCTCAGCCCCACGCTGAAGGAGTTGGTGGCCAAGGTGAAATCGGATGACCCCAACATCGCGGGTATTCGTGTCGGCCAGTTCAGCCCGACCGTGGTGCGGCTGGTGGTGGACTTGAAAAAATCGATTCGCCCGCAAGTGTTTACGCTTAAACCGGTGGGTGCCTACCAGCATCGGCTGGTGTTCGACCTGTACCCTGAACAGGAGATCGATCCGCTGGATGCGCTGATTAAAGAAAAGATAGGGGAAGGCAGCGCGTCCGCTGCTCGCCCACCCCTGACCACCCCAAGCGAACCTTCGGCCGCAGTGCCGACGGACCCCCTGGGTGAATTGATGGCGCACCAAACGCAGAAGGCCGCCAAATCCAAGGTGCCTGCCAGCGCAGCCAGCACCCCCGCCCCGCCCGACGCCACTGCCTGGCCCACCTCGCCCACACCTCCCCTAGCAGCGACGCCGCCAGCCCCCTGGCAACTGCCGAGTGCCAACGACGACCCGCGCGCAGCGGCGACGCATGCTGGCACCGACCGCCTGATCATCATCGCGCTGGACCCCGGCCACGGTGGCGAAGACCCGGGCGCCATTGGCCCGGGTGGCACGCGCGAGAAAGACGTGGTGCTGCGTCTGGCCCACATGCTGCGCGAGCGCATCAACACGGCAACCGTCAAGGGTGCTTCCATGCGGGCCTATCTGACGCGTGATGCTGACTTTTTCGTGCCGCTCGGCGTGCGGGTGCAAAAGGCGCGTCGTGTGCAGGCCGATCTCTTCGTCAGTCTGCACGCCGATGCCTTCTTCACACCGGACCCGCAAGGGGCCAGCGTCTTTGCGCTGAGCCAGGGCGGCGCCTCCAGCAGTGCGGCGCGCTGGATGGCAGCCAAAGAAAACAAGGCCGACCTGATTGGCGGCTTGAACGTAGGCGCCAAAGATGCCACGGTGCAACGTGCTCTGCTGGACATGAGCACCACCGCACAAATCAACGACAGCCTCAAACTGGGTGGCAATCTGCTCGGTGAAATCAAGCGCGTGGGCAAACTGCACAAGGGCATGGTCGAGCAGGCGGCCTTTGCCGTCCTGAAGGCGCCGGACATTCCCAGTGTGCTGGTCGAGGCCGCCTTTATCAGCAACCCGAGTGAAGAAGCCAAGCTCAACAGCGAAGACTTCCTGAACAAACTGGCGGACGCATTGATGCGCGGAATTGTGAGCTATTTCGCCCGCAATCCGCCGTTGGCCCGGGTGCGAGCCACAAGTTAGTGCGTGTTAGCATCGATCGCACCTGCACCCGTCCAGGGATTGGCGGCAGAACTGCATACAGTTATGATCAATGCCAAATAAATTTTTACGAAAATGACAAAACCATGGCAAGAGACGCCAATTTGAATTCACATGTGCAGGAAACACTCAGCCGCCAAGTGAAAGCCTTCAGAGCCGAAGCGGGAATGACCCAACAGGCACTCGCCGAAGGATGCGGTATTTACCGGACCTACTTGTCGCGCATTGAAAGCGGTGATGCCAACCCATCGATTGGTGTCTTGATCGCCCTGGCAAACACCTTGAATATTGAGCTCTATAAATTCTTTATAGAGTAGGGAGACAGACTCTCCCAAAGGCTTCGCCAACGGCGTAAGCCTATGCAACAGCGGCAAACCGTCCGCTGACTTGCCCCCTTTCTGTCGCGCAAAGCGCCCTGGCGTTTCTCTATACGCATGGGGTGACCTCGGCATGACCGACTAGCCAAAACTTGCGCCAAGTCAATTTGGATGAACACTGATTTGCACATTCAGGTGGAATCGGTTAACTTGCGTATGTGCTCTTATTCGCACAAATCCAATATAAAGGCGAGGATCCATGCAAATATTTGACGACGGTCGCTGTGGGTACCTGCCCATCAGCAACCGACGCACCCCGCATGCAGGTTCACATTCGCCAGGGCCACGGCTATGCCTTTAACCATCGCCAGCTCCGAGAACGGGATGAAGGCAACACTGGTTGGCGAGTTCACCATCAATACCGTGGGGGCACTTCTGGACGACCTGTTTGGTCTTCTGAATCTGCCAGAAGTCGACCTGGATCTCACCCAAATCACCGATTTCGATGGCAACGCCTTGCAACTTATCAAGGTGCTGATGACCGAGGCCGGTCGCAAGCACAGCAAATTACACCTGGCACCTGCCAATGCCAAGGTTCAGGAAGGCATGGCTTTGCTCGGTTTTGACCAACCGGATCCCGCATTGACGAATGAACGCCATGGACCTTAGCAAAGCCAAGTTGGTCTTTTTTGATGAATCGCGCGAACAGTGCGATGCCTTCGAGTCGGCGCTGCTGGACCGGGACACCTATCCCGCGACACCCGACACCTTCAATCTGTTGTTTCGCACGGCGCATACGATCAAGGGCTCGGCCGGGGTATTTGGGCTGGAGGCACTGGTTCGATTCGCGCACGTTGTTGAAAATGTGCTGGAGCAGCTTCGCTCAGGACGCCTGGAACTTTCTGCAGGATTGATCGACCTGCTGTTGGAGTGCAACGACCATTTGCGCCATCTGCTGGACAGCGGCGAGCGCGACGAGGCAATGGCTCTGCAAGACCTGCCCCAAGGTGCGCCCTTGCTTGAGCGCTTGCGTCACTTCGATCTTCAGGTCCGTGCGCCGGACCCTGCAAGAGCCGCTAGTGCCGCCAGTGCCGTGCGTCCCGAACCCGCACAACCGGTTGCACAAGCCCAGCTTACCGCTTCGCCTCACTGGCAGTTCTCGTTGCGCTTCCACCCCAACACGTTTCGCATGGGCTTTGACCCCCTGTCTTTTGTCGCCTATCTGGCCCGTCTGGGCACCCTGACCCATGTAGAGACCATCTGGCGCGCTTGGCCAGAACTCTCTGCGTTCGATCCGACCGAATGCTTTTTTGGTCTGGAGTTGGCACTCGATTCGCGCAAGGACGAGGCGCTCATACGTGAAACCTTTGAATTTTTGCAGGAGGACAGTTTCATTGGCATCCTGGCACCCCGCGCGCCGCTTGCCGAATACCGTCGGCTCGCTGATAGCCTGCAGGAGCGCCTAGGCGAGTCCAGCCAGGCGCAGATTGATCGCTGGGCCTTGCGACACGCATTGACACCTGCCGAAGTGCGGACCTTGCATGCCACGCCAACCGGCCCGCTGACCCAAGCCATGGCCGAGGCCACTCCGGCTGAATCACCGGCTGAATCACCGGCTGACTCGCCAAATGACGCGCCAGTTAACACGCCGATTCAACGCGCAGCCACCCCTGCCCCGGCGCATTTGGCGTCCATCCCTCCCACAGCAGCCGACAAGCCCGAACGCCCTGCCAGTGCCCGGATTGAAAACCAGCATGTGCGGGTCGAGGCCGCCAAACTCGATCGCCTGATCAACCGGGTGGGTGAACTGGTCATCGCCGCGTCCAGTACCACGTTGATCGCGCAAATCCGCAAGGATGCCGAGTTGACCGAGTCCATTGCCAGCATCAATGCCCTGGTGGAAAACATACGCGACGATGCACTCACCCTGCGCATGGTGCCGGTGGGCGATATCTTCAGCCGCTTCCCGCGCATGGTTCGGGAGACCGCACAGCAACTGGGCAAAGACATCCATCTGGAGATCAAGGGCGCGGAAACAGAAATCGACAAATCGATGGTGGAGAAACTCGCCGATCCGCTGATGCACATTGTGCGCAACGCGCTGGACCACGGCATGGAGTCACCTGGCAGGCGCTTGGAACTCGGCAAACCCGAAACCGGAACCGTCACGCTGGACGCCTACCACGACGCCGGAGCCGTGGTGGTGGAGATTCGTGATGACGGCGCCGGTATCGACCGCGACCGGGTTCTGGCCAAGGCCCGGGAACGCGCACTGGTGCAGGAGGGTCGGCTGCTGTCTGACCAGGAAATACTGCATCTCATCTTTTTGCCAGGCTTCTCCACCGCGGCGGTCGTCAGTGACCTCTCTGGCCGGGGCGTGGGTATGGACGTGGTCAAACGCGGCGTAGAGTCTTTGCGGGG
>CAIQEX010000318.1 GCA_903870955.1 uncultured beta proteobacterium | reverse complement strand
TAACCACGCTCAAAGGGCTCCAAGGCTACTTTGGCACGGTTTGTACCGAGCTGCTCTACGCTAATCGATTTTGGTTTCAGCAAACTGTTCTGCATGCAGACTTCCTCTCAATACCCCCGACTCGTTACATCGGTAAGGCTGGTGAAGCACCCTGACAAGATACGCGCCGGATAAGGTGCGCTCGAGCCAGGGAACGAATTCAAATATTCAAACGAATTAACGTGAATACAACTCAACGATCATGGATTCGTTGATGTCGGCCGCGAACTGGTCACGGTCAGGCACAGACTTAAACACACCTTCGGCCTTGTCAGCATTGACTTCGACCCACGCTGGCATGCCAACTTGTGCGGCCAATTGCAGTGCTTCGACAACGCGGTTCTGCTTCTTCGATTTTTCGCGCAATGCAATCACGTCACCGGCCTTAACCATGTAAGACGGGATGTTTACGGAAGCACCGTTTACCGTGATAGCTTTGTGGGAAACCAACTGACGCGCTTCAGCGCGAGTGGAGCCGAAACCCATGCGGTAAACAACATTGTCCAGACGCGATTCCAACAGGAACAGCAAATTGGCACCGGTGTTGCCACGGCGACGATCAGCTTCTTCGAAGTAACGGCGGAACTGACGTTCCAGCACACCGTACATGCGCTTGACCTTCTGCTTTTCACGCAATTGCAGACCGTAGTCGGAGGTACGGGCACCCGAAGTGCGTCCGTGCTGACCTGGCTTGGAATCAAATTTGGCCTTGTCACCGATAGCGCGACGGGCGCTCTTCAGAAACAGGTCAGTGCCTTCACGGCGGGAGAGTTTGGCCTTGGGGCCTAGGTATCGTGCCACTTGAACTTCCTTTTATGTCATCTGCCGCACGGAAATGCGGGAGCCACCATCAAGAGATGGTGGCGGTGGGCTTGTGAATGAATTAGATGCGACGACGCTTCTGTGGGCGGCAACCGTTATGCGGCACCGGTGTCACGTCAGCAATCATGTTGATGCGAATGCCCAGTGCGGCCAAAGCGCGCACAGAGGACTCACGTCCAGGACCAGGTCCCTTGATTTCAACGTCAAGGTTCTTGATGCCCTGTTCCAGCGCTGCACGACCCGCCACTTCGGAAGCAACCTGGGCTGCGAACGGAGTGGACTTGCGAGAGCCCTTGAAACCTTGTCCACCGGACGATGCCCAAGACAACGCATTGCCTTGACGATCGGTGATGGTGATGATGGTGTTATTGAACGAAGCATGCACGTGTGCAATGCCGTCAGCAACGTTCTTGCGGACTTTCTTGCGAACGCGTTGTGCAGCGTTATTGGCTGGAGCTTTTGCCATAGTTCTCTATTCCTTATTTCTTCAAGGATGCAGCGGCCTTACGGGGGCCTTTGCGTGTGCGTGCATTGGTGCGCGTGCGCTGACCGCGCATGGGCAAACCACGGCGATGGCGGAACCCGCGATAGCAGCCAATGTCCATCAAACGCTTGATGTTCATCGTCGTCTCACGGCGCAGATCACCTTCGATAGTGAACTGGGCGATTTGATCGCGAATTTTTTCCAGATCCCCGTCAGTCAAATCCTTGACCTTCTTGGAATATGCGATGCCACAAGCTTCGCAAATCTTGCGAGCGCGGGTGCGACCGATTCCAAAGATGGCTGTCAAGCCAATTTCAGAATGCTGTTGCGGCGGAATATTGATGCCAGCGATACGTGCCATTTTCGTCCTCTAAAACTCTTGCAATTAACCCTGACGCTGCTTGTGACGCGGATCTGTACAGATCACACGCACAACGCCCTTGCGTCGGATAATTTTGCAGTTACGGCAAATTTTCTTGACCGAAGCCGAAACTTTCATATTTCTCTCCTAAAAACCTTCGCCATGTTCCGACTTTGAATCGCGCGGAACCTGCGCTATTACTTTGCTCACAAGCTGAGGAGTTTGATAAAAATCTCACAACCTCAACCCAACGATTAACTTGTCACCCGGCCAAAACCGTTTGATCCCCAACCACCGACTCAGGAAGACTTGAAGTTAGCCTTCTTTAACAGTGATTCATATTGCTGGGACATCAAGTAGTTCTGTACTTGGGCCATGAAATCCATGGTGACCACCACAATAATTAGCAGCGACGTTCCACCAAAGTAAAACGGCACGTTGTATTTCAAGATCAGGAATTCAGGCAACAGACACACGAAGGTGATGTAAATTGCCCCAGCCAGCGTCAAACGCAGCAGGATCTTGTCGATATATTTAGCTGTCTGATCACCAGGACGAATCCCGGGAATAAACGCTCCACTCTTCTTCAGGTTGTCTGCTGTCTCACGGCTGTTGAAAACCAACGCGGTGTAGAAGAAGCAGAAAAACACAATGGCAGCGGCATACAACATGACGTAGACCGGCTGACCTGGACTCAGTGTGCTGGAGATATCTTTCAACCAACGCATCGAATCGCCTGTGCTAAACCAGTTGGCTATTGTAGCCGGTAGCAAGATGATGCTTGAGGCGAAGATGGGAGGAATCACACCAGCCATGTTCAACTTGAGCGGCAGATGCGACGACTGTCCACCGTAGACCTTGTTGCCAACCTGCCGACGGGCATAGTTCACCAGGATCTTGCGTTGACCACGCTCCACGAATACCACGAAGTACGTTACCAAAGCCACCAGCACCACGATGATTAGTGCCACGATAATGCTCATGGCGCCCGTACGAACCAGCTCCAGCAAGCCACCGATTGCATTAGGCAAGCCCGCTGCAATACCGCCGAAGATCAAGATCGAAATTCCGTTACCCAGACCACGCTCAGTAATCTGCTCACCGAGCCACATCAGGAACATGGTTCCAGCAGACAGGGTGACGACCGTGGTCAGGCGAAAGCCAAAACCGGGTGCAATAACCAGACCAGCCGAAGATTCGAGCGCCATCGCGATACCCAACGATTGGAACAGGGCGAGGCCCAACGTTCCATAACGCGTGTATTGCGTGATCTTGCGACGACCGGCTTCGCCTTCCTTTTTGAGCGCCTCAAATGTGGGCAGCACATAGGTCAGCAGTTGCATGATGATCGACGCCGAGATGTACGGCATGATTCCCAATGCAAACACGGTAAAGCGGGACAAAGCACCACCAGAAAACATATTGAACAGGCTCAATATGCCGCCCTGTTGACCCTTGAAGAGTTGTTGCAACTGCGAGGGATCGATACCAGGCACAGGAATGTGTGCTCCGGTACGGTACACCACCAGCGCCAACAACAAGAAGACGAGTCGGCGACGCAAGTCCCCGAACTTGCCCGTCTTTGCGATATCAGCTGCGCTAGTTGCCACGTTGATTTCTTTCAGTCAGCAATTAAGCTACGCTGCCGCCAGCGGCTTCGATAGCAGCTTTGGCACCAGCGGTTGCACCGAGTCCGGTGACCTTGACAGCCTTGGTAATAGC
>CAIQEX010000317.1 GCA_903870955.1 uncultured beta proteobacterium | reverse complement strand
CTGGTCGACGAAAATAAAATTCATTCAGCGTTCTGTCATTGCACCGCCAAAGGCCTTGATGACCGGCTTGGCGATATAGCTCAGGACAGAGCGCTTACCGGTTTTGATATCAATGCTGACCGTCATTCCGGGCTTCACCACAATCTCGCGAGCCTTCGGGTTCTGGGCCTGCTGATGCGGTAAATGAATTTTCACGCGATAGAAGATTTGGGTCTGCCCACTTTGTCCAGCCTCGGACAATGTGTCGGGACTGATGTAACGCAGGTCACCGATCAACATGCCGTAGATCGAGTAATCAAACGCATCGACCTTGACGCTCACGGGCAGACCCAGCGAGAGTTGGCCCACGTCGGAGGGGTTGACCTTGGCTTCGATGATCAGGTCTTCATCGCTGGGGGCAATCTGCATCAATTCATCACCTCCGCGCAGCACGCCGCCGATGGTGGTGATCTTCAGAAACTTCACCACACCGGCCACCGGGGCGGTGAGTTGGGTGTGCTCCAAGACGTCCTTGCGTTCGGCGAGTTTGGACGTCACCGAGGCCAGGTCCTCCTCGATCTTGGCTGCCTCACCACTGGCATCCTGGCGGTACTTGTTGCGGCTTGCGGCAATGCGCGCTTCGAGCTCGGTGACTTGCCTGCGGGCCCGCAGGGCTTCGAGTTTGCTCACATCACCGTCTTTGAGTAACGCTTCTGTCATGTTCAACTCTTCGCGTGCCATGGCCAGGCTTTGGCTGTTGCCTGCCACGTCTTCATCGAGCGAGCGCTTGCGCTGCTGATACAGAATCTTTTGCGCCGCCACAAACTCCGGGTAGGCGTTGAACTGAGGGCCAAACACCGGTGCTTGCAAACGGGCCTCAGCGCGGGCCCTGGTCATGGCGATGGTGAGCGACGCCACCCGGGAGCGGCTCTCCTCAAAGCCGGCCTGGGCGCGGCTCTTCTCCAGCACCGCCAGCACTTCGCCCAGCTTGACCTGCTGGCCCTCAACCACCCGCAGCTCAGACAGCACCCCGCCGTCCACTGCCTGGATGATCTGGGTGTGCACGCTGGAGATGATCTGCCCTTGCGCACGCACGCCCTGGTCCATCTCGAAGTGGGCCGCCCAGGCGATGAACAGGCCCAGGCCCAGGGCCAGCAGCACCATCATCGAGGGTGCGCGCAGGAACCTGCGCTCGGGTTTGCGCCCGCTGTATTCGTACCCGCTGCGCCCGCTTTGCCCACTGCTGGCGACGCTATGGGTGGGGGTGGTTTTTGTGTTGTTGGTGCTCATGCCGTTACTCCTCTGGTGGCGACGGCTGTGGAAGTGGATGTGGCTGCAGTTGAAGCTGCCGGTGCAGTGGTGGCTGTGGCTGTCGCTGTCGCTGTGGCTTGTGCAGGCGGGTTCTGCAAGCGCGCCAGCACCATGTCCCTGGGGCCGTCCATGATCACTTGGTGGTTGGCAATCACGATGAGGCGCTCCACCAGTTCCAGCAGCTCTCCCTTGTGGGTCACCAGCACCAGCGTGTCCTGCGCCTGCAGCGCACTGCGCAGCGCCTGGGTGACCTGCAACTCCAGGTTGCGGTCCATGCTGGCCGTGGGTTCATCGAGCAGCCAGATGGCGGGCTGGCGCAAAAATACACGCGTGAGGTTGACCAACTGGCGCTGCCCACCGCTCAGACCACTGCCGCCCTCAAAGATTTCCTGTTGCAGCCCCTTGGGGTGCACGGTGATCACCGCACCCAGTAACCCGGTGCGCTTGGCCGCCTCCAGGATCACCGTGTCGCCGGGGTCCAGCATGCCCAGCACCAGGTTGTCGCGCAGCGTGCCAGCAAAGAGCCGCCCGTCCTGCTGCAAGTAACCGATGCGCTCGGCCAGCACCGGCTTGGAGATGTGCGAGAGCTCCATGTCATCGAGCAGCACACGCCCGCTTTGGGGCTTGTACATGCCGCTGAGCAGGCGCAACAGCGTGGTCTTGCCCCCGCCAATGGGGCCGATGACGCCCACCTTCTCACCGGCCTGGATCGACAGCGCCTTGATCTCCAGCGCCTTGTTGCCGCCATAGGCGCTGCTGACATCTTCAAAGCGGTAGCGCCCCTGCACGGCCGTGGGCACCAGCGGCTGGTCGATACCATGGTGGTCGTCCTGCAAAGCCCAGAGCCGGTCCAGCCCGATGAGCGCAGCCTTGGTGTTGGCCCATTGCACCAACTGATTGGGAATCATGCCCGCCGGTGTGAGCACGCGGCCCGAGAGGATGGAGCAGGCAATCAGGCCGCCCATGGTCAACTCGCCCTTGCTCACCAAAAGTGCGCCCGAGGCCACCATCAGCACGTAGGAGATTTGCTGGAAGCTGGCCATCAGGTGCTGGGCGTGCTCCTGGATGGCGCGGGTCTGCATCTCGTAGTCGCGCGCCTCATCGGTGGTGCGCATCCACTGCGAGAGCATGCGCCAGCCGCCCTGGCCGGACTTGATGGTCTCGGCCCCTTCCACGGCCTCCACCAGCAGGCCGGTCTTGCGGTTGCCCGCTGCGGTGGCCTTGCGGGCAAAGGCCTCGACCCGGTTGCGGTAGTACAGCCCAATGGCCACCGAGAGCACAAAGAAGACCGCCGGGATCAGCGCCAGCAGGCCCGAGATCATGAAGATGAGCACCAGAAACACCACGGCAAAGGGGGCGTCCACCATCAGCTGCGAGGTCAGGGTGGTCAAAAAGGCGCGTACCGATTCGTAGCCCCGCATCTGCGAGGCCAGTGCCCCCACGCTGCTGGGCAACTGGTCAAGCCGGATGGCCAGAAAGCGCATGTACACCGCACGCGAGAGGCGCTGGTCGACCTGGTCAATCAGGTTCTCGTAGAGGTGCGAGCGCACCCGCTTGGCCACCAACTCAAACAAGGTGGCAAAGACCACGCCCAGGGTCAGCACCAAAAGGGTCTGGCTGGCCCCGGTGGGCACCACCCGGTCATAGACCTGCATGCTGTAGAACGAGGTGGCCAGCGCAATCAGGTTGATCACGATGCCCCCCAGGGCTGCGTCGAGCAGCATCTTCTTGTTGGCCAGCAACTCCTCCTTGATCAGGCGCAGCACCGGGCTGTTGCTGGCTTCATAGGCTTTGAGCAGGCGCACGCGGGCGATCTGGCAGTCCTGCAGGGTCAAGGGGGTGAGCAGGACCTCGTTCCACTTCTGGCCTTCGGTGTCGAGCCACTCGGCAACCCACTGGCCCTGGCTGTTCAAACCACGCAGTAGGCCCCAACCGCGCTCGGGGTGGTGCAGCAGGGCCGGTACGGCCGAGGCGTCTGCGACCTTGGGCCACTGGGCCGACTTGACCTGCAGGTGGCGACACACGGTGTCGAGTTGGGCGTGCGGGTTTTGCCCGTCGGCGGCTTTGGCGGCCTCATGCAGGGCGATGCGGTCGACCGCTTCGGATTGCAGTTGGGCCAGTCGGGCCAGTGTGAATAGGAGCTGGTTCACCAGGTTTCCTCCGTGTGAATGGGGTTGTGGGGGGTGGTGTCAGCGTCTGTCGGGGTGCTGGGTGTGCCGCTCAGCAAACCTAAGCCCAGGCCGAGGTTCAGGCTGTCGATCCGGGAGGCCATGCGCAGCTCAAAGGCTTCGCTGGCGTCCTGTGCATACAGAGGGATCTGGCCCGTGGCCTGCCAGTTCTCCTCGCTAAAGGCGTCACCCAGGGAGGGCTCGGGCGAGGCTGCGTCGGGTGTGGTCAAGGCTGTGGCGCCTGTGGTTGCAGTAGAGGCGGTGGGCTGACCAGCCGCCTTGCTGTTCTGGCCCAACACCAGGGCGTTGTCCAGGCCCAGCCCGACGATGGCCAGGCGCCAGGTGAGCAGGAGTTGGGAGGCCCGGGCATCGGCGATCTGGGTTTCGAGTTGTGCCTGCTCGCGCACCGCGTTCATCACATCCAGCCAGGTCTTGCGCCCGGCCACGAACTGGCGGCTCCAGGCCCTGGCAATGGTGTCGGAGGAGGCCAGCGAAGCCTGCAAAGCAGCCAGGCGGACCTGGCCAACCTCAGCCTGGGCAAAGTCAGACTGCACTTGCTCGCCCAGGCTGATGCGGGTGCTGTCGATGTCGGCCAAGGCCGCCTCGTAGCGGGCCTGCGCGCCACCGAGTTGCGAGAGCGAGGACAGGCCCGCACCAAAGCGGCTGGAGAAGCCCACGAAGTAGCGGTTGATAGGGGCGCCGTTGGGCACGGTGAAGTTGCCGTACTGGCGCTCGGCTCGCATATAGACCTCCGGGGAGAGGTCGGCGCGGCGTTCATTGATTTCGGCGTCCGCCATGCGGGCCTGGGCCTGCAGCTTGGCCACGCTGGGGCTGAGCGCCTGGGCCAGGCCCATCAGTTCCTGCGCTCCCTCCACCAGGGCCAGGGCAGCACTAGGCGACTGCGCCAGCGCTTGGGGTTGCAGCGGATGCCCCAGCATCTGGCTCAATCGCCCGAGTGCGGTTTGCTCCTGGGCGTGCGCGGCCGACTGGTCCGCCTCGGTTTGCTGTTGGCGCCCCACCAGCAGGGTAAGGTCGCTTTGCGGGGAGACGCCGTTGGCGATGCGGCGCAGGATTTGTGCGCGCAGCGTCTGGTGGGCTTGCAGGCTCTTGTCCAGCGCCTCACGCTTGAGCAGTGCGCCATACCAGTCGGCATAGATCTGCACCACACGCACGGCCAGGTCCTGGCGCGTGCCCTCCAGAGTGGCTTGGCTGGCCACCACCCCGGCTTGGGCTTTGTCCAGGCCTGCGCTCAGGCGCCCGCCGGTCCAAAGCGGCTGCTGCAGGCGCAGCGTGGTGACGTTTTTGTCGCCGTAG
>CAIQEX010000316.1 GCA_903870955.1 uncultured beta proteobacterium | reverse complement strand
GGGTGTTGTCCCGGCACGATATCGATCTCGATGCGTTTGACTTCGCAGTCCACGTCCCTTTGGGAGAGGAAAAAACCAGTGCGTTTGTGTCGGCCCGAAAGACCACTGGATATCGAACAAGTCGGCTGACGGTGGCCATGTCGTGATGGATGCGCACCGTGACTTTGCTTCAAGTTCGTCCGTAGCGCGCCAGCAAAGAGCGGGTCGCGGAGGCGTAATCCGCCGGGTTCACCGGTAGCAACCAATGTTTGATGCGTGTCAGCAGGCCCAACGGCGAACGCAGATCCCGTAGTAACTCATCGATATAGTGCAAAGAAAATGGAACCACGTTGGTGCCCTTGGCGTGCTTGCCTTCATTGCGTTTATCGATCCACGCCAGGCGCTCGGAGATGTCTCCATCCTGCTGCTCAGCCGCCGGCAACTTGAGTTGGCCACCCAGCAGGTCGGCAATCCAGAGCGCGGCAATTTCACAGCTGAGTTGGCTGAACAACGATGAGTTGTAGCCGTTGAAGGCGAGCCGGGGCACATGGACTGGTAGCACCGATCTGTATAAACGGAAATTGCCACCGGCATCCGTGATACGCGCCATCACTGCATCGGACAAAAAGGGCACGCGTTGCTGCCAACCGGTGGCACATACCACCATGTCAGCCGGCAGTCGCTCGCCTGTGCTCAATTCAGCAAACTTCCCGTCCGCTCCTCTAGCCAGGCGGCTGATGACCGCGTCCCTGCACACCCGAATCTTGCCCGCGCGGACGCTCTCAAAAAAGCCATCGGTCACCAGACTTACGGTGCTGCGTGAAATAGACTCAAAGGGAAGCGAAGGCAGCAGCCCCAGCGCCTTCAGCTTGCATTGCACGGTGACGACCCACTGCACCTGGCTCAGCAGGCTGTTTCGCAAAGGCTTGCCGGGGCCATGCAGAAAACGCTCAAACCCGGATACGCGGATATATTTAAACAGCGCCTCGCCCATGCGGGTGAGCAACAGGTATTTGTAATTCAATACGTTGAATAGTTTTTTGGGCATCTTCCAGATCAGCTGGCGCACCACCAGGGTTGTGGATGCCGCTTGTCCGCAGACCGCCTGCGCCAGATCACAGGACGACTTGCCATATCCCACCACCAACAGGTGCTGACCCCGAAGGGCATCTTCACCCGGCCATTGACTGGAATGGCAAATGACGCCACCGGCAGACAGAAATTCTGAGGCACCTTCAAAATCAGGCAGCTTGGGCTGGGAAAACGTGCCGTTGCAAACCACCAGGTAGTCGAAGTTTCCCTGGAAATGTTCGCCGCTGGCATGGTCCACCGTGGACAGTTGCCAGGCACCGTTATGGGAATAGGGTTCGGCGCTTATCACCTCGGTTTGGAGTCGAATCAGCGGCACAAGCTGAAAGTGGCGGGCGTAGGCAGCCAGATAGGACTGCACCTGCTCGCCCGAGGGCCATTCCGGATAGTTGTCTGGATAGGGGAAGTCCGACAGTGCATAGGTCGAGCGCACATTCTGGGTTGTGAGCCCGGGGTATCGGCGTGAGGCCGCCCACACGCCGCCCACCTCACGGTCTTTTTCAAAGACCGTAACCGTATGGCCCATGGCCTTGAGAACCTTGGCCGTACTCAAGCCCGCGAATCCAGCTCCAACAATCGCTATTTTCATACCCGTTCACTCCAAAAAAGGTCAACACATGCGCCAACTCAGACTCGAAGGAGACAAGACCAAGCTCGGTAATAGTTATAAAAAGATGTCTCAGTGAATGGTAATTTGTATTAGTGATATAAATATTACACATTGCATGAGCAACGCACAGGCTTAGAGGGTTAAACCGGGTCCGCGATGCTTACGCGAATAGTTAAAGCTGATGGCAGACGTCTTTTCCTGCCATCAGCTCGCTTGCAAAGAAATCGCACTACGGCATGTTGCCATGAAGGTTTGTCTGGCAAACCTTCATAACAACGATCATGTTAGTTTGACACGCGATACAACGTGCTATTAACGTTATTTGAGTTCGTAATTACTATTGACATTCCATCAGAACTCAACACTGCACCCCGCACATCGTTTGTCACTGGAGTGGATGTGCCGATGATTGGTGAGTTAGTGCTATTCACCAGACCGGCCTGAAGATTCGTGTCGTAATCCACGCTGGTTATAGTCAACGATCCATTGGCAAAGGTATAGGTTCCATGCTCCACACCTGGTGGGTTTACACCGTTTCCAGAGTCCCCAAGAGGGTCAACCGTCATGAACGTTCCATCGGCCAGAAACACGAAATGTTGCGTGTATAGCGCAGATGAACTTCCTCGAGCCCAAACCCCAACAATACCGGCTGGATTGTTTGGAGCTTTGACAATCGTGCAATTGGAACTGATGCAACCCGTCGTAATAAGGTTGTCACCAGCAGAGCTAAGTTTTTGCGTGAAGCTAGGGTCACCAAGTCCCCACTGACCTTCGGTGTTCACGCTATAACTGGCTGACGGCGAAAACGGTGCAGTTGGAGCAGCACTGAGGGTACCAGCTACGATTGTAAAACCTGCACTGTCAGCCGCAGTGACTGTAATCGATCCAAGTTGAACACCTGGATTTCCACCTCCGCCAGGTAGCGTGGCTTGTCCATGTAAATAGTACCCGTTTGACGTCGCTGTGCCATTGGGCGCAAAGCGCAACAATGAAGTAAGCACATTGTTTCCCTTCATTGCAAGCCAAACATGACCCGACAACATGGATAAGCCCTGATTCATAAAGTTCGTTTGTGCTTGCGAAGTTGATACCAGTATGGCACCACTGCCTGCAGCGGCGATAGCCGGTGATATGCTGCTTGCAAATGCTGTATTCGACGCGGTGGTCAGATCAACGCCAGTCAACGCAGCGGCGGCAGTTGGTGGAATTACGATGCTGGTATTGACGTTTCCGCTGGTGTTCAAACTTTGAAGCAAGACCAGCATGTTGTTGAATACGTTGGTGGCATTGGCACCACTGCCCGCGGAGAGATTTGCAGGCGTAACTATTCCAGTTGCGGTAACTGGGTTTCCCAGAGTAACTGAACCAATCTTGAATGTGACTGTGTCGCCTGGGTTGTATTTGTACACGCCACCGTTAACAGTCGTTCCAGTTACTCCAGATGACGTGCTGTAGCTAATTCCATCAATAGGGGCGTCAGTAAGAATGCCTGTCGCCGTGCCCGTTGCAGCGACGGGCGACGTGGTACTACTACCTCCGCCCCCGCATCCCGCCAGCGCAAATACGCTACCGATATATAAGCCAGTCGCAATTCGTTTCGCAGAAAGTTTCATGGAGCAATTACCACGTTGATTGTGAAGCTCGAATTACAGCGTTATTGCCGCGTATCGAACATCCCATAAATCGGGGATTGACAAGCGGGCTTCATTCAACCGCCTAAAATAGGCCATGCCCCACCTAGAAAACTGCCTCTTCCATGGACTGCCTGCGGTCCGCCTGTGCGCCAAGGATGGCGCCACCGCCACCATCACTTTGCATGGCGCCCATGTGGTGTCGTGGAAGTCACGCCAGGGCGTGGAGCAACTCTACCTGAGCCCCAACACGCGCTTTGAGTCGGGCCAGGCCATTCGGGGTGGCGTGCCCATCGTTTTTCCCCAGTTCAATACCCGTGGTGTGTTGCCGCGCCATGGCTTTGCCCGCACCTGTCGCTGGGCC
>CAIQEX010000315.1 GCA_903870955.1 uncultured beta proteobacterium | reverse complement strand
GATGACCCGCTGACGGCCTCCATTCCCGCCCTGGCCATCAGCGCCAATGCCATGCAAAGCGACATCAAGAAGGGACAAGAGGCAGGCTTTATGCGCTACTTGACCAAACCCATCAAGGTCGATGAATTCATGTTGGCGCTGAATGCCGCCCTGGATATTTCCGGAAGAGGCAGGCCATGAATTCCCTACCCAAGCCAACAGGCAACCGCATTCTGGTGGTCGACGACTTGCCCGCCAATGTGCAGTTGCTGGTCCGCATGCTCGCAGTACGCGGCCACAGACCCGAATCGGTAAACAGCGGTGCAGAGGCTTTGGTGGCCGCACGCCTTAACCCGCCGGACCTGATTTTGCTCGACATCAACATGCCCGGAATGGATGGTTTTGAAGTCTGCAAACAGCTCAAGGCCGATGCGCAATTGCGCGATATACCGGTGCTTTTTGTCAGCGCCGTGCATGAAAGTGTGAACAAGGTCAAGGCGTTCGGACTCGGCGCCGTCGACTACGTGACCAAGCCGTTTCAGCTCGAAGAGGTTTTTGCCCGAGTCGAGACGCATCTTCAACTCCGCCAATTGCGCCAGCAGTTGGCCACCCACAACCGGCAATTGGAACAGGTAGTCGCAGAGCGCACGCAAGAGCTTGAAACCGCGTATCGGGATGTGCAGGAACTCAGTCGTATCCAGGGGGAGTTTCTGTCCATGATCCTGCACGAGATGCGTACCCCGGCACATGGTTTGTTGGGGTTAATCCAGCTCTTGCTGTTGTTGTGTCCGGCCTCTTCGAGGCGCACCCGCTACAGCGAGATGTTTGCGCAAACCCAGGGTCGATTGATAGGACTTTTCGAGGATGTATCTTTGATTGGACAGGTTGACGCCTATGCCCGTGAGCGCACGCTGACCTGCTCCTGCGCCGATGTATTTGCCCAGGTTCTTGCAGAGCTTCCGGGTGTGCTGGTGTCTCTGGTTGGAGTCGAATTGCTGCGCACCGGTGAGACCGATGGCAGCTTGGCACTGTGCGTCAGGGCACTGAAAACCACCATGCAATTGGCTCAGGTTTTTTCCTTGGACAAGCAGGTTCTGCGCTTGGATGCACGCATGGAAGGGCCGTACTTGTGCCTGACGTTAGAGCTGGATTCATTGTCGCTTTCTGATGCCCAAGCGCATGGCTTCTTTGCCATCGCGACGACTGTGAGGGCTGCATCGGAAGCGGAGTCTTTGGGGTTGGCTCCAGCGGTGGCACACCACATTCTGCGGGGCTTGGGGGGTGATTTGACGCTGGTTAAGGAGACGGGCAATCGGGGTTCTCTGCAGGCCCGGCTGAAGCGACGGGTCGGCGCGCAAGCCGCATCGGGTGCAACACTATGAACTTATCCCAAGGTCTGCAGAACGGAAAAATTTTGATCGTCGACGATCAGTTGGCCAATGTGCAATTGCTGGAACGTATGCTGCTTGGCGCCGGTTATACCAATGTCAGTTCGACCACCTATCCCAGCGAAGTCTGTCGACTCCATGCGCAGCACCGCTACCACTTGATCCTGTTAGACCTAAATATGCCGGGCATGGACGGATTTCAGGTCATGGAGGGTCTCAAGCGCATTGAAGCGGATGCCTATTTGCCGGTGCTGGTGATCACCGCGCAATCAGAACTCAAGCTACTTGCTTTGCGTACCGGAGCCAAGGACTTCATCAGCAAGCCCTTTGACATGGTCGAGGTATTGGCGCGCGTTCACAACATGCTCGAAGTGCGCATGCTGCACCAGTCCCTGAGCGACTTCAACGCCAACTTGGAGCGCTTGGTACGCGAACGAACGTCGGATTTGCAGAATGGGTACGAAGAAACCATATTCACCATGACGCGCGCTGCAGAACACAAGGACGAGGACACCGGAAGCCATGTGCGGCGCATCAGCCACTACTGCCGGATGCTGGCCCGGGACATGGGTTTGAATGCCGAATTCGTGGATCAGATTTATATCGCCAGTCCGATGCATGATGTTGGAAAGATCGGTATTCCGGATCACATCCTGCTGAAGCCTGGTGGGTTTTTTCCGGAGGAGTGGGAGGTCATGAAAACCCATGCCGCCATGGGTGCGGAAATACTGGGCCGTAGCAAGTCGCCCTATCTTCAGATGGGTGCACAGATCGCACTCGACCACCACGAGCGCTGGGATGGAAGCGGCTACCCCCAAGGCAAGCGCGGAGACGAAATATCGCTGGCGGCGCGCATCATGAGCATTTGCGATATCTATGACGCGTTGCGCAGCGTGCGTCCTTACAAATTGGCGATGGCGCATCAGCGCGCGGTGGACATCATCAACCAGGGCGACGGGCGCACCCATCCCGGCCATTTCGATCCACAGGTTTTGGCGGCGTTCGCGCGCAACCATCTCGCCTTCGAGCAAATATTCCAGACTTTGACCGAATAGCCGGGCGACCCCTGGCACTTTGGCGTGACCAAGCTGCGAATTCCGGCTGCGCTAAAATGTAGCTAAGGCCCGCTGCTCTGGCGGGCCTTACTTTTTGTGTTTCAGAGCCATGTAGAGGACTACCATGTTTAAAAACCTCGCAGCCACAGCCGTGGCCGCTTGTTGTATTTCGCTCGCACCCTTGTGTGCAAATTCCCAAACCACGAAACCGGTTCCCGCTTCAGCTACACCCTTGAAGATCGGTTTTGTCTATGTGGCGCCACTGACCGATGCCGGATGGGTACGCCAGCATGAAGAAGGGCGCAAGGCCGTGCAAGCCGCGCTGGGTCAACGTGTCAAGACCACCTATGTGGAAGACGTGGCCGAAGGGCCCGACGCCGAGCGCGTCATTCGCGATTTGGCGCAGCAAGGCAACACCCTGATTTTCACGCCCAGCTTTGGCTACATGGAGCCGACGCTCAAGGTCGCGCAGGACTTTCCGAATGTGAAATTCGAATCCATCACGGGTTACAAAACTGCGGCCAATGTGGCGGTTGCCAATGCGCGCTATTACGAAGGCCGTTATCTGGCTGGCATTTTGGCCGGGCGTATGACGCAAACCCATCTGGCGGGCTATGTGGCGGGCTTTCCCATCCCCGAAGTGCTGCAGGGCATCAACGCCTTTACGCTGGGCATGCGCTCGGTTGACCCGAAGGCAGAGGTCAAGGTGGTCTGGCTGAATGCCTGGTTTGACCCGGCGCGTGAGCGTGATGCCGCCATGACGCTGTTCAACCAGAATGTCGATGTCGTGAGCTTTCACACCGGGTCCAGTGCCGTGATGGCGGCCGCGCAGGAGCGCGGCAAGATGGCCATTGCCTACCACTCGGACATGCGCAGCGTGGCGCCTGACGCACAGATCGCCGCCGTCACCCACCGCTGGGGCGACTACTACACCGCCCGCGCCCGGGCTGTGCTCGACGGTAGCTGGAAACCTGGTGCTGTTTGGGGTGGCGTCAAAGAAGGGATGATCCGCGTCGGCGACTTTGGCCCCAAGGTGCCCAAGGCGGTACAGACCGAGGTGCTCAACGCGCAGAAAGCCATGGCACAGGGGAAGTTGCTGCCCTTCAAAGCCAGGGAAGCGGTGCGTGACAACGAAGGACAAGTCGTGATTGCCCCGGGCGAGACCCTGAGTGATGAAAAAATTCTGGGCATGAATTGGCTGGTTGCGGGTGTGCAGGGCAAGATCAGCCATTGATCGCCAGTCCCTGAATGCTGCGGATACGCAACGGCGCATAGGGCTTATCTGAACCTTGCTATGGCTGATGTGCCGCTCTGCTATTAAGCTAAAGCCCATGAAAGCTTATCGCGCCTCCCTACTCTGGTTTGCACCGCATAGCGAAGGACCGCCGCAGGCCCAGTTTGAAGAAGACGGTTTGCTGGTGGTCGGCCCCAATGCGGCCGGGCTACAGGTGGTGCAAGCCATCGGTACCTGGCGTGACCTTGCGCCGCGTTTTGCGCAAGTCCCCGTGGAGCACCTGCCGGGACGCATCATTGCGCCGGGATTTATCGACCTGCATGTGCACTATCCACAAACCAATGTCATCGGCTCACCCGCCAGTGGTTTGCTGCCCTGGTTGGAAAACTACACCTTCCCGGAAGAAAAGCGTTTTGCCTCCATCGACTACAGCGCCGAGGCGGCCAGCTTCTTTATCGATGAGTTGCTGCGCAATGGCGTCACCACGGCGCTGGCCTTTGCCACCTCGCACACGACTTCTGTCAACGCCTTGTTTGCCGAAGCGCAGGCACGCAGTCTGCGTTTGATTACCGGGCTGTGCCTGATGGACCGCCATGCCCCTGCGGACCTGCTCAATCAGCAGTCGCCCGGAGGCCATGTGGACGCCACCATGCAAAGCCTGCTGGACAGCGAGGCTCTGATTCACCACTGGCATGGCAAAGACCGACTCGGCTACGCCATTACGCCGCGCTTTGCGCCCACCAGCACCGACGCGCAGTTGCGTGGGGCGGGTGAGTTGGCGGCGCGCTATAGCGACGTCTGGATCCAGTCGCATGTGGCCGAAAACAAGGATGAAATTGCCTGGGCGCGCGAATTGTTTCCCAAATCCCGCAGTTACCTCGCCACCTATGACGACTTCGGCCTGATGCGTGAGCGCGCGGTCTATGCACACTGCATTCACTTTGACGATGACGACCGCGCTCTGATGCGCGCCACCGGCGCCAGTGCGGCCATCAGCCCGACCAGTAACCTGTTTTTGGGCAGCGGTTTTTTTGACTATGCCGGTGCCGACCGCATCGGATTTGGTTACGGTCTGGCCAGCGATGTGGGTGGCGGCACCAGCTTCAGCCCCTTTCATACGATGTTGGCAGCGTATTACGTGGGTCGCGAAGGGCAGATCAACCATGGGTTGTCTCTGTCGCCGCAAAACCTCTGGTGGCAGCACACCGCCGGTGCCGGTCAGGTACTGGCTGTAAAGGGCCCTGATGGGCAATCGCAGATCGGTAATTTGCTGCCCGGTTGCGAGGCCGACTTTGTGGTGCTCAACCCCAAGGCCACGCCCTTGTTGGCGCGCAAAACCGCACTGGCTTCCAACCTGGACGAACTCCTGTTCTCAATGATTGTGTTGGGTGATGACCGCCTGATTGAACGCACGGTGATTTCGCAAGGCTTGCCTGCGTAGCGGCTTGCTTACAATCGACTCCAACTTAGGAGTTGACCCCGTATGAGCATCAAGAGCGACAAGTGGATCCGCCACATGGCAGAAACCACCGGAATGATCGAGCCGTTTGAACCGGGCCAGATCCGTCAGCGTGACGGCCAGAAAATAATCTCCTACGGCACCAGCAGCTACGGTTACGACATTCGTTGTGCGCCCGAGTTCAAGGTGTTCACCAATATCCACAGCACGGTGGTTGACCCGAAAAACTTTGATGAAAAGAGTTTTGTCGATTTCAACGACGACGTCTGCATCATCCCGCCCAACAGCTTTGCATTGGCGCGCACGCTGGAATACTTTCGCATTCCCCGCAATGTGCTGACCATCTGCCTGGGCAAGAGCACCTATGCCCGCTGCGGCATCATCGTCAACGTCACCCCTTTTGAGCCCGAGTGGGAGGGTTATGTAACGCTGGAGTTCTCCAACACCACGCCGCTGCCGGCCAAGATCTACGCCGGCGAAGGCTGCGCGCAGGTGCTGTTCTTCGAGAGCGACGAGGTCTGCGAGACCAGCTACAAGGACCGCGGCGGCAAGTACCAGGGACAAAAAGGCGTGACGCTGCCCAAGACCTGAGGCTTTTGTGAGTTGGTCGTCGTTTTCGCTGGTGGCCGCGGCGAATACCCCCCAAACAGGGGGGTAGGCGGCGGAACGGTCGGCGGCTAGCATCAAAGCCTTGGTCATGAGATCGGAGTTGGCACCATGAAACGTTCATTTGCACTCATCACCGCTTGTCTGGCACTTGCTGGCAACGCTCATGCGGTTGACGGCCTGCTGTTTGGCGACAGCGATAACTCGACGGTTTCCAACAAGCTGATCATCAACGGCATCGAGAAGTCCGTCGTCAATGCCGGCTGGTACGGCGACACGGGGCTTCATGACCCGGTCAACGGTGAAAACTACCTCGTGGGGCTTTGCAGTTCATGCGTGCTGGAAGACTTACCTGGCGCCTACAACGATTGGTTCATCGTCGACATCACGGGGTTCACCCCCGACACAACGGTCACATCGCTGACGCTCACGCTGAACACGTTTTACGCGGACACCGCGGGCACCTTCAAGCTGTGGGACTACTTGGGTGACATCGCTGACCTGCCCAAGGACACCGAACCTGGCGCTCCCGGTATCGCCATCTATGACGACCTGGGATCCGGCAAGCTCTACGGCTCGTTTGCGTATCTGGGCGACGAGGACTACTCCTATCAAACCATCACGCTTTCGTCGGATGCCATCTTCGACCTGAACGCCGCCATCGATGCTGGCCATACCCAGTGGGCCATCGGCGGCTCCTTCGCTCCGACCGCCCCGATCCCCGAACCCGAGACCTACGCGCTGATGCTGGCCGGTCTGGGTCTGGTGGGCTGGATGGCCAAGCGCCGCAAGGCCTGAGTTTTCATCGCTCGCCACACCAGAGAAAAAGCCGCCTGAGGGCGGCTTTTTTCATGGCACGTTGACGATGTCGCGGTGCATGGGCGCGAGTTGCGCGAGCAGTCGGTTTTGCACGCTGAACGTCACGCCTTGGGCATCCATCGCCTGCTGCAGCACCTCGACCGTGGCGTTGAAGCTGGCGCGGTTGATGTCGACGCCGCTGTGCACTCGGCGCATGTTGTGCGTTTGCTGCCGACACGGCCCGCCGGACACCTCGCAAAACTGCGTCAGCAGCCGCTGCTGGAAGCGGTCTTCGTCCACATCGCGGAAAAACGCCGCCAGCTGTTCATCGGCCAACAGGCGACGACGGAATTCGGCGACGAGCTTGGCCAGCCCGTCGTGG
>CAIQEX010000314.1 GCA_903870955.1 uncultured beta proteobacterium | reverse complement strand
AGCCGATGTCCAGGTCGGTCAGGTGCAGGGAGTTGATGCTGACGTCACAGGTGACCGGCAAACCTTCGGCCTTGGCCTGGCGCACCAGTTCCACGCCAGCGGCGCTGCTGATACGGCACAGGTGCACGCGGGCCCGGGTCGCACGCACCAGCTCAAAGATGGTGTGCAGGGCAATGGTTTCAGCTGCCACCGGCACGCCACTCAGGCCCATGCGGGTAGCCAGCGGTCCGCTGGCGGCCACGCCCTTACCCAAGTGCAGCTCCTGTGGGCGCAGCCAGACGGCATAGCCAAAGGTGCTGGCATATTGCAGGGCACGCTGCAGCACCTGGGTATTGGCAAGCGGCACTTCGGCCTGGCCAAAACCGACGCAACCGGCTTCGGTCAAGCCGGCCATTTCGGACAGCACTTCGCCTTCAAGCTTGCGGGTCAACGCCCCCAGCGGGAACACGCGAGCCAGTTTGAGCAGTTCGGAGCGGTAATGCAGCATTTCCACCAAACCCGGCACATCCAATACCGGCTCGGTGTCGGGTGGGCAGACCACACTGGTGACGCCTCCGGCCACGGCCGCAGCCAGTTCGGAGGAAAGCATGCCGCCCAGGCGCACCGAAAGATCGACCAAACCGGGCGCCACCACGCAGCCCCGGGCGTCGATGGTCTTGTCTGCAGCAAAGCCTTCGGGCAGCGCACCGATGGCAAGAATTTTCCCTTCGGAAATAGAAACGTCGGCAACCGCATCAAAGCCACTGGCGGGGTCAACCACGCGGCCTCCCTGGATCAGGATATTCATGCTGAGACCTCATTCTTTTGATCGGGCTGCGCCGCCAGGATGCGCTGCAAGGCTTGCACCAGGAGTTCGCACTCGGCCTGGGTGCCGATGGAGATACGCAGGTGGTTGGCAATGCGCGCTTGTGTAAAGTGCCGCACCAGAATTTTCTGCTCACGCAACTGTGCCAGCAGTGTGGCGGCCAGACGATTGGCGTGGCGGGTAAAGATAAAGTTGGCCTGCGACGGCAGGGTGTCAAAGCCCAGACCGGCGAGTTCGGCGATCAGCCAGTCGCGGCTGTGGATAACGGCCGAAGTGAGCTGTGCCAGATAGGCCGTGTCTTCAATCGCGGCCTGGGCGCCAACCAGCGCCAACCGGTCCAGCGGATAGGAGTTGAAGCTGTCCTTGACCCTGGCCAGGGCTTCGATCAATGTCGGATGCCCGAGCGCAAAACCCACCCGCAGCCCCGCCAACGCGCGGGATTTGGACAGGGTGTGTACCACCAGCAAGTTGTCAAACTCGGGAATCAGGGCGGCTGCACTCTGGGCTCCAAAGTCCACATAGGCCTCATCGATCAACACCACCGATTGGCGGTTGGCCTGCAACAGGGTGCGCAATGCCTCCAGCGACAGGGCCGTACCGGTGGGTGCATTGGGGTTGGGCAACACAATGCCGCCATTGGGCTGTGCGTAGTCCGCGACGTCCACGCCGAATTCCGCATTCAGTGGTACCAGCTTGTAGGCGATGCCATAGAGGCCGCACCACACCGGATAAAAGCTGTAGCTGATATCCGGGTAGAGAATGGGCAGCTCGTGTTTGAGCAGGCCCAAAAAGGCATGGCCCAGCACTTCATCCGAGCCATTGCCCAAGAACACGTGGTCCGAGCCCAGGCCAAACTGTTTGCCAATCGCCGCCTTGAGTGCAGTGCCATTCGGGTCCGGGTACAAACGCAACTTTTCACTGGTGGCCTCACGGATGGCGGCCAGCGCCAACGGAGAAGGCGGGTACGGGCACTCGTTGGTGTTGAGCTTGACCCAGCCATCGCTTTGGGGTTGCTCGCCCGGGACATAGGCCTTGAGCCGGTCTATGCCGGTACTCCAAAAAGGGGAAGACGTTACCCCCACGCTCGTCGCTGCGCGTACTTCACTGCCCCCCGAGGGGGCCTTCACGCCTTGGGACGGCCCTGCGACGCTCACTGTTGTAGTGTTACTCATGCTTCATTTCCTGCCACGATGCTCATCACAGCCATGCGTACGGCAATTCCAAAGGTTACTTGCGGCAGGATCACGCTTTGCTTGCCATCCACCACGGCTGAGTCAATTTCCACGCCGCGATTGATGGGGCCCGGGTGCATCACGATGGCATCCGGCTTGGCCAGTTGCAGTTTCTCGGGCGTCAGGCCAAAACTCTTGAAAAACTCGTGCGTGCTGGGCAACAGTGCACCACTCATGCGCTCGTTCTGCAGGCGCAGCATAATGACCACGTCGCAATCCTTGATGCCTTCTTCCAGGGTGTGGCAGACGCGCACGCCCATCTGCGCCATGTCCGAAGGCACCAACGTCTTGGGCCCCACCACCCGCACTTCCGCGCACCCCAGCGTCGTGAGCGCATGGATGTCGGAGCGGGCCACACGCGAGTGCAACACATCACCGACGATAGCCACCGTCAGGTTGGCAAAGTCCTTTTTGAAATGCCGGATGGTGTACATGTCCAGCAGCCCCTGCGTCGGGTGCGCGTGGCGTCCGTCACCGGCGTTGATGACGTGCACATGGGGTGCCACATGCTGGGCAATCAGGTAAGGCGCACCGGACTCGCTGTGGCGTACTACAAACAGGTCGGCGGCCATGGCACTCAGGTTGGCAATCGTGTCCAGAAGCGACTCGCCCTTGGCGGCACTGGAGCGCGCGATGTCCAGGTTGATCACGTCTGCGGAGAGCCGCTTGGCGGCAATCTCGAATGTCGTGCGGGTGCGGGTACTGTTCTCGAAGAACAGATTGAAGACGCTTTTGCCCCGCAACAGCGGCACCTTCTTGACCTCGCGGTCATTCACCGAAACGAAGTTGGTGGCGGTATCCAGAATATGGGTCAGGATGTCCCTGGACAGCCCTTCGACCGACAACAGGTGAATCAGTTCGCCGTTCTTGTTGAGTTGGGGGTTTCGTTTGTACAACACGGCTAGACCTCTTTTACTTCAAAGCTGAAGACACCCGACTCGCTGCGCGCCAAGGCCAGCGATTGGTGCTCGCCCAAGGCCACGCGGGCCGCGGCAAAGTCCGCCTGCACCGGCAACTGGCGTCCGCCACGGTCCACCAGCACGGCCAGTTTCACACTGGCCGGACGCCCGTAATCAAACAGTTCATTGATCACGGCACGCAGGGTGCGCCCGGTATAGAGGACGTCATCCAGAATCAGGATATGGGCCCCGTTTACATCGAAGGGCAATTGGGTTTGCGCACTGTTGGACAGGCCCCGCTTGGCAAAATCGTCACGGTGCATGGCCGAAGAGATGACGCCGGGCTTGCCAGGCAAATGCAGGTCGCGCTGCAAGCGTTCCACCAGCCAAGCGCCGCCTGAAGTAATGCCTGCCAATTTGGTATCGGGCTGGCACAACAGGGACACGCCGCGCAACAACTCTTTGTACAAAGCTTCCGCATCCAGGAACAAGGCCCCCGTGCTGCTGCTTTCATTTTTTGGGTTCATACCGTCAGGCCTCAGTCATGTGTCGGGACATTTTAGATTCAAGGCAGGCCACACTTTGTCTGAATGGCGGTGCGTCCAAACTGCGTCGCGGCAGAGAGCGCTCTTTCTGGCGCAAAACAGCATGTTCGCTATTTTTTTGCCTTCTTTTCGCTAGCTTTCCGGCATCACTTATTGAACAACATCAACATATCCAGCGCATCGCCGGGGCCGATACCTTCAAATGGTTCTCCAGGCCTGTAGCGAAATAGGGGGCCAATACGTGTCAACTTTTCGATATCGTGCCGGCGCAACGCTTTGTAACCCATGTTCCATTGAGGAAAGTGCCGCTCAGATGCGGCTTCATGCAAAAGGCATGTCACATACGAGTGACGTTGGTCCAGAAATATGCGGTCATAGGTCTCCTGCACCGCGGCTTCATCGCCTTCCAGAACTTGAATAAATTCACCGGGTGCGTAAAGCAACATGCCGGTAATGCCGTTTTGCTTGTTGCGGCGCACTGCGGATTCCAAAATCGCCGCAATCATGGACTCGTCTTCGTTGACCAGGTGGCTGACATAGATCAGCTGGGTCAGCTTCACTGGGGCAACTCGGTAACACCTGACTTAATCGAAACCAATTCCCGCAAAAATTGTTCCAGGATGATGCAGGCCGATGCCGCATCGGCATCCCGGGCACCGTTGGACAAGGCTTCGGTGGTGCTGTAGCGCTCGTCGACTTCAAACACCGGCAAATGAAAGCGGCCATGGAGTTGCCGTCCAAACTTTTTCGCACGCGTGGTGTTTTCGTGCGCGGCACCGTCCGGGTGGTAGGGCACGCCAATGACGATAGCATCCGGTTGCCACTCTTTGATGACTTTTTCGATCGGCGCAAAGCGGGCATCGCCAACCGCCTGAATGGAGCCCTGCGGCTGCGCCGTGCCCAGCAACCGGTTACCTACCGCCACGCCGGTGCGCTTTTCGCCGTAATCAAAAGCAATGAAAGTTTGCAGCGAAGCGGGAACGCTCATGCGTGTCCAACCTGATTGGAAATCATCCAGGATTGCAAACCAAGAAGCCCCAGGGCCCGCTCGTAACGCTCGGCGACCGGGGTATCAAAAATCACTTCACGGGTGGCGTCCACGGTCAGCCAGCTGTTTTCACCCAGTTCGGATTCCAGTTGGCCTTCGCCCCAAGCGGCATAGCCCAGGGTGATCAACACTTTTTTGGGTCCACCTCCGCCCGCCAGCGCCTCCAGCACATCCTTGGACGTGGTCATTTCAAGCCCACCGGGAATGCTCATGGTGGAGGCATACAGCGCTTCGGACTGGTTGTCGGCGCCGACATAGATCGGCTCATGCAAAACGAAGCCGCGCTCCGTCTGCACCGGGCCACCATGAAACACCGGCTTATCCGCCAGATCGACGCGCTTGAGACCGAGCTCGACCTTTTCAAACAAGGCGGGCAGGTTCATCTCGGACGGTTTATTGATCACCAACCCCAGGGCACCGCGAGACGAATGTTCGCAGACGTAGACCACGCTCTTGCCAAATAGGCTGTCCTCCAACCCTGGCATTGCAATCAGAAAATGGTTGGTGAGGTTGATGGGTGCAGAATCGCCGGTCATGATTTCATTCTAGCGGCTCACATGCACAAAAAGTATCCACTGGGCCTGGTCTGGCTAAGGCGTGACCTGCGTTTGCAGGACAACCCGGCGCTGAGCGCAGCACTTTCCCAATGCCGTCAGGTGCATTGCGCATTTATTTTCGATACCGACATTCTGGACAAGCTGCCGCGTCAAGACCGCCGCGTGGAATTTATCCGGGAGTCGTTGGTTGAGGTCGATGCCGCACTGCGTGAATTCGCGCACCACGACGCGGCAGGCTTGATCGTGCGCCACGGCCTTGCCAGTGCAGAGATTCCAGCACTGGCCATGGCACTGGGCGTGCAAGCCGTCTTTGCAGCCAAGGACTATGAACCGGCCAGTCGGCAACGCGATGCCGCGGTGGAGCAAGCCCTGCAAGTCCAGGGTATTGTCTTCACGCAGGTCAAAGACCATGTCATTTTTGAAGAGCGCGAACTGCTCACGCAAACCGGCAAACCCTATGGCGTATTCACGCCCTACCTGCGTGCCTGGCTGGCAAAGCTGGGCGAATCACCTTTGCCACTGCACGCGCTGCCCAACCCCTGCGCGCAGCTGGCGGCGCGACCGGTGGCCTATGCCAGAGGCGTTCCGACCTTGCAGGAAATGGGCTTCGAGCCGACCAACCTCAAGAGCCTGGCCATCCCCACGGGCAGCAGCGGCGCTGCGCGACTGTTGGATGATTTTGTGGAGCGCATGGACCGGTACGACGAAACCCGCAACTTTCCCGCCGTCAAGGGACCGAGCTATTTGGGCGTCCATCTGCGCTTTGGCACGGTCTCCATTCGCCACCTCGTGAATCTTGCCCGCCAGCATGTGTCCGCTGGCAGTGCCGGAGCGCAGACCTGGCTGTCGGAACTGGTGTGGCGGGATTTCTATGTGCAGATACTGGCGAACTTTCCCCATGTGGCGAGCTCCGCTTTCAAGCCGGAATACGACACCATTGCTTGGGAAGAGGGACCGCAGGCCGACGAACTGTTTGCGGCGTGGTGCGAGGGGCGCACCGGCTATCCGATCGTCGACGCGGCCATGGCGCAACTGAACCAGACCGGCTACATGCACAACCGCCTGCGCATGGTTGCCGGGAGCTTTCTGGTCAAGCACCTGGGCCTGGACTGGCGCTGGGGCGAGCGCTACTTCGCACGGCATTTAAATGACTTTGATCTGTCCGCCAACAACGGCGGCTGGCAGTGGGTAAGTTCCAGTGGTTGTGATGCGCAACCCTACTTTCGCATCTTCAACCCGGTCACCCAAAGCGAAAAGTTCGACGCGCAAGGCAAGTTCATCAGGCGCTATGTTCCGGCTCTAAAGTCATTGAGCGACAAATGCATCCACGCCCCCTGGTTGGCCAAGCCGCTGGAGTTGCAAGGGTCCGGCTTCACACTGGGCCAGGACTATCCGTTGCCGGTGGTGGAGCATGCCAAGGCAAGGGCACGCACGCTGTTGCGTTATGGGGTGGTCAAAAAGTAAGGCACCGGGTTCAGGATTGGCGTTGCAGAAGCGGTCCATCCCTGCACTGGGTGCCTTACCGGCTACTTCAATTAACGTTGCTGGTTACTGTTTAACGCAGTAGTAGCCGCCGCCTGCGAAGGGCTTGTGGTCCAAATCTTGCGCCTTGGAGTGGTAACCCGCTGCAACGTACTTCGCGTCCTTGGTGTTCAAGGTGGTACAGGTTGCGGCACCTTTGGCAGCCAGCGCAACGGGCACCGGCCCAAAATTGCCTGCATTGTCCCAAGTCTTGAGGTTGTCTTTCATGACAAGTCTTGGAGGAATCGCCCCTTCGTGGTCTCCTGGTCCAGGTGCCGTGACACATCCAGCCAAAAGCGAAGAAGCCAAAACAACCGCGTAAATTAACTTTTTCATTTTTAAATTATCCTTATATGCAAAGTTAGGCTATAAAAATTCAGCCCTTTGCATGCTAACAAACAATAAACGCACAATCCGTTTACGTCTTTACACACTTGCCTCTTTGTCTGCTTGAAATTCGTTTGGCCATTTCGTTGATCCAACTTTACCCAATCCAATCGATGCCGACACAGACTCTCGACGCGGCAAACCGTGGCTGCCCGTCTGGCGAACTGAGCTCTGGCTTCCCGCCCTCTGCATAGGCGACAATGCGCATGTTTTTTGGAAACCAACATGACCCTATTAGTCACCGGCGGAGCGGGCTTTATCGGAAGCAATTTTGTACTCGACTGGCTGGCAGGCTCAGACGAGCGCGTGATCAACGTGGACAAGCTGACCTATGCGGGGAATTTGCAAAATCTCGCCAGTCTGGCGGGCGATGCGCGTCACGTCTTTGTCCAAGGCGATATTGGCGACGCAAGCTTGCTCGCTTCGTTACTGGCGCAGCACCAGCCACGCGCTGTCGTGAACTTTGCGGCCGAGAGCCATGTCGACCGCAGCATCCTCGGCCCGGGTGAATTTATCCAGACCAACATCGTGGGCACTTTCAACTTGCTGGAAGCGGTGCGCGCCTACTGGGGCGGCCGGGATTCGAAGGCAAAAACCGCGTTTCGTTTTTTGCACGTCTCCACAGACGAGGTCTATGGCTCACTCTCCAAAACCGACCCCGCATTCTCCGAAACCAATCGCTACGAACCCAACAGCCCGTATTCGGCGAGTAAAGCCGCCAGCGACCATTTGGTGCGCGCATACCACCACACCTATGGCCTGCCGGTGCTCACCACCAATTGCTCGAACAACTATGGCCCGTTCCATTTCCCCGAGAAGTTGATCCCACTGATCATCGTCAACGCACAGGCGGGCAAGCCGCTACCGGTGTATGGCGATGGCCAGCAGATCCGCGATTGGTTGTATGTCAAGGACCATTGCAGCGCCATCCGGCGCGTGCTGGAAGCGGGCAGCTTGGGCGAAACCTATAACGTCGGCGGCTGGAATGAAAAGCCCAATCTGGAAATTGTGCACACGGTCTGCGCCCTGCTCGATGAACTCCGGCCCCGTGCCGATGGCAAGCCCTACAAAGACCAGATCACCTATGTCACCGATCGACCCGGCCACGACCGCCGTTACGCCATCGATGCCTCGAAGATTGAGAAAGAGCTAGGCTGGAAGCCGGCCGAGACCTTCGACACCGGCATTCGCAAAACCGTGCAGTGGTACCTGGAAAATCCCGATTGGGTGGCCAGCGTGCAAAGCGGCGGTTATCGCGACTGGGTCAGCAAGCAATACGGCGAAGCCTCTGCGGAGACCACGCACCTATGAAAATCCTGCTTTTTGGTCGTGGCGGCCAGGTCGGCTGGGAACTCCAGCGCAGCCTGTCGGTTTTGGGAGAGGTTGTGGCACTGGACTTTGATGCCACCCAGAACCCGCAAGGCTTGTGTGGCAGCTTCAGTGATCTGGCTGGTTTGGCGGCCACTGTGCAGGCGGTCAAGCCAGATGTCATCGTCAACGCAGCGGCGCACACGGCCGTCGACAAGGCTGAGTCCGAGCCAGACTTCGCCCGCAGCCTGAATGCCCTGGCACCCGGTGTTCTGGCCACGGAGGCCCGCAAGCTTGGGGCCTGGCTGGTGCACTACTCCACGGATTACGTTTTTAACGGCAGCGGCAATACGCCCTGGAACGAGACCGATGCGACCGGTCCCTTAAGCGTTTATGGCCAAACCAAGCTTGAAGGTGAATTGGCTGTGGCAACCAACCCCAAGCACATCACCTTACGCACGAGTTGGGTCTACGCCGCACGGGGTGGCAACTTTGCCAAAACCATGTTGCGCCTGGCCACGGAGCGCGAGGCGTTGACCGTGATTGACGACCAGTTTGGCGCACCCACCTCAGCAGAACTGCTGGCCGATGTCACGGCGCATTGCCTGCGCCTGGCGATGGCGCAACCCGCGCTGGCCGGCCTTTACCACTGCGTGGCCGCTGGTGAGACCAACTGGCATGGTTATGCCCGGTTTGTGCTCAAAACCGCACAAAATCTGGGTTGGGCACTCAAGGCCGGTCCGGATCAGGTAACTGCCACAAGCACTGCCAGCTACCCCACGCCAGCCCAACGGCCGCTGAATTCGCGCCTGAACACAACCAAGCTGCAGGAAGCCTTTGGCCTGACCCTGCCGCATTGGCAAAATGGCGTCGCACGCATGCTCACGGAAATCACTGGTAAACAATAAATATGACGAATAACTCCTTAGCCAGCACCCCATCGCGCAAGGGCATCATTCTGGCCGGGGGCTCCGGCACGCGGCTTTATCCGGCCACGCAAGTCGTTAGCAAGCAGTTGCTGCCGATTTACGACAAGCCGATGATTTATTACCCGCTGACCACCCTGCTTTTGGCCGGTATTCGCGAAATTCTGGTGATCTCCACGCCGCAAGACACGCCCCGCTTCGAGCAACTGCTGGGCGACGGCAAACAATGGGGCATCCGCATCGAATATGCCGTGCAACCCTCGCCCGATGGACTGGCCCAGGCCTTTCTGATCGGCGAAAAATTCCTGAATGGCGCGCCCAGTGCGCTGGTGCTGGGTGACAACATCTTTTATGGCCACGACTTTGCCACGCTGCTGCAAAACGCCAGTCGACAAACCAGCGGCGCCACAGTGTTTGCCTACGCGGTGAACGACCCCGAACGCTATGGCGTGGTGGAGTTTGACCCCCAGGGTCGGGCCATCAGCCTGGAAGAAAAACCCGCCAAACCGAAAAGTCGCTATGCCGTCACCGGCCTGTATTTCTATGACAGCCAGGTGGTGGAATTGGCCAAGCAGGTTAAACCCAGTGCGCGCGGCGAGTTGGAGATCACGGATCTGAACCGCATGTATCTGGACAAGGGCCAGATGGATGTACAGACCATGGGCCGAGGCTATGCCTGGCTGGACACGGGCACGCACGAATCCATGATGGAGGCCAGCCAATTCATTTACACCATCGAAAACCGCCAGGGACTCAAGGTTGCAGCCCCGGAAGAAGTGGTTTGGCGTCACGGCTGGATTGACAACGCACAGTTGGAGGCCCTGGCCAAGCCATTGGCCAAGTCGGGTTACGGCCAATACCTGCTGCGTTTACTGAGCGAGAAGGTTTACGGATGAACGCGATTCCAACCCAAATTGCCGATGTCATCCTGCTTGAGCCCAAAGTATTTGGTGACGAGCGCGGATTTTTCTTTGAGAGTTTCAATCAACGTGTGTTTGAACAGGCAACTGGCGTAACGACGCCATTCGTGCAGGACAACCACTCCAAATCCGCCAAAGGCGTGCTGCGCGGTCTGCATTACCAGGTGCAAAACGCCCAGGGCAAACTGGTGCGTGTGACGCAAGGGGAAGTGTTTGACGTGGCCGTGGACATCCGCCCGGAATCGCCAACCTTCGGCCGTTGGGTCGGGGAAATTCTGAGTGCTGAAAACAAGCGCCAACTGTGGATACCCGCTGGATTGGCACACGGGTTCCTGGTGCTATCTGAAACGGCCGAGTTTTTGTACAAGACCACGGAATACTATGCGCCGGCCCATGAGCGCTGCATCGCATGGAACGATCCGACACTGGCAATTGCCTGGCCACTGGACGGACAGCAGCCCAAGTTGTCGCTCAAAGACCAGTCCGGGGATGCTTTTAGCCTTCTTCATGTTCAATGAACCAACACAACACCCCGTTCGAGATCTCTCTACAAAGGCTTACATTTACTTTGCAATGTCAATCAGCGATGATTGCAAAAACTGTCACGCAACGGATATGCTGTAAATAATGGCCGCCTCAGTCGACTCACTACTGCAAGATTCCAACGCCATAGCACTGCCCGGCCTTGGGCGTGCCATGGTCGCCGCCGGCAAGCTTGAACAAAAAGCTGCCGAAGATATCTACGGCAAATCCATCGCCAACAAAACCAGTTTTATCTCTGAATTGGTGGGCTCTGGCATCGTTTCGGCGTCCGATCTGGCGCACACCCTGTCGCAAGCCTTCGCCGCCCCCTTGGTGAATCTGGACGCGATAGACCCGCAGCGGCTGCCCAAGGGTCTGCTCGACAGCAAGACCTGCCAGGACTACCGCCTGGTGGTTTTGAGCAAACGAAACAACCGCCTGATGGTGGCGACCGCCGACCCTTCCGATCAGCGCGCCGCTGAGAAAATCAAGTTTTCCACCCAGATGGGTGTGGACTGGATCATTGCCGAATACGACAAGCTGTCCAAGATGGTGGAGGCCAATTCCGTCTCTGCCACGGAGGCGGTCGAGGACATCATCGGTGGCGACTTTGAGTTTGATGAGGGCTCATCGGACAGCCCGTTGGAATCCGCCCAGGCCGCCGCGGAGGTGGAAGACGCGCCAGTGGTGCGTTTTTTGCAAAAAATGCTGCTCGATGCCTTTGCCCTGCGCGCCTCTGACCTGCACTTTGAGCCCTATGAGCACACCTACCGGGTGCGCTTCCGCATCGATGGGCAGTTGCGTGAGATTGCCAGCCCTCCGGTGGCCATCAAGGACAAACTGGCTTCCCGCATCAAGGTCATATCCCGCATGGATATTTCGGAAAAACGGGTTCCACAAGACGGGCGCATGAAGCTCAAGGTCGGGCCGGACCGGGTGATCGACTTCCGTGTCAGCACCCTGCCCACGCTGTTTGGCGAAAAAATTGTGATCCGGATTTTGGACCCGTCCAGCGCCAAACTGGGTATTGATGCGCTGGGCTATGAGCCGGAAGAGAAAGAACGACTGCTCAAGGCGATTGGCCGCCCCTACGGCATGATTCTGGTTACCGGTCCTACCGGTTCGGGTAAAACCGTTTCGCTGTATACCTGCCTGAATCTGCTGAACCAACCGGGCGTAAACATCGCAACCGCGGAAGACCCCTCCGAAATCAATTTGCCTGGGGTGAATCAGGTCAATGTCAACGAGAAGGCCGGGCTGACCTTTGCTGCGGCACTCAAGTCATTCCTGCGCCAGGATCCTGACATCATCATGGTGGGCGAAATTCGTGACCTGGAGACCGCCGATATTTCCATCAAGGCCGCACAGACAGGCCATTTGGTTCTTTCCACCCTGCACACCAACGATGCGCCCGCAACCCTCACGCGCATGCGCAATATGGGCATAGCGCCTTTCAATATCGCCTCCAGTGTGATTTTGATTACCGCCCAGCGTCTGGCCAGAAGGTTGTGCATGACTTGCCGCCAGCCGGCTGACATTCCGGAAGCGGCACTGCTGGAGGCAGGCTTTGAAAAAGAAGCCCTGGATGGCAGTTGGAAACCTTACCGCCCGGTGGGATGCTCGGTTTGTAATCTGGGATACAAAGGCCGGGTGGGCATATACCAGGTGATGCCGATTACCGAAGAAATACAGCACATCATTTTGCGGGATGGCAGCGCGCTGGAAATTGCAAAACAATCAGAGCGCGAAGGTGTGCGTTCCCTGAGACAATCCGGCTTGAGGAAAGTGCAAATGGGACTGACTTCTCTGGAAGAAGTTCTGGCTGTGACTAACGAATAAAGCGAAATCCAAGGGAACCTATGGCGACGACATCAGCAAAAGCTGCCAGCAGTAAAGAAGTGGTTTTCGAGTGGGATGGCAAGGACAGGAACGGCAAACAGGTGCGTGGGGAAATGCGTGCCAATGGCGAAAACCAGGTCAAGTCGGCACTGCGGCGCCAGGGCGTCACGCCCACGAAAATCAGAAAACGCCGCATGCGCTCGGGCAAGTCCATCAAGCCCAAGGATATGGCCATCTTTACGCGCCAGTTGGCCACCATGATGAAGGCTGGCGTGCCTTTGCTGCAGGCCTTTGACATTGTCGGCCGCGGCAATCCCAACCCCAGTGTGACGAAACTGCTGAGCGACATCCGCAGCGACGTTGAAACCGGCACCTCGCTGAGCACCGCGTTTCGCAAGTACCCGATTTACTTCGACAACCTCTATTGCAATCTGGTTGAAGCCGGTGAAGCGGCCGGTATTCTGGACCAGTTGCTGGACCGTCTGGCGGTCTATATGGAGAAGACCGAGGCGATCAAATCAAAGATCAAGTCGGCTCTGATGTACCCCATCACCGTGTTGATCGTGGCCTTTGTCGTGGTGGCCGTGATCATGATTTTTGTGGTGCCCTCATTCAAGCAGGTGTTTACTTCATTTGGCGGCGAGTTACCTGGCCCAACCCTGATGGTCATCGCCATGAGCGAGTTCTTTGTGAGCTATTGGTACCTTATTTTTGGTGGCGTGGGTGGCGGGGTTTACTTCTTTCTGGAATCCTGGAAACGCAATGAAAAAGTGCAGGAGTTCATGGACCGTTTGATGCGCAAGCTGCCGATTTTTGGTGCGCTGGTCGAAAAATCCTGTATTGCGCGATGGACCCGCACCCTGGCCACCATGTTTGCTGCGGGCGTGCCCCTGGTCGAAGCCCTGGACTCGGTGGGTGGTGCGGCAGGCAACATCGTCTACCTGCAGGCGACGCAAAAAATCCAGCAGGAAGTCTCCACCGGTACCGCCCTCACGGCGGCCATGAGCAATGCCAATCTGTTCCCTTCGATGGTTTTGCAAATGTGCGCCATTGGCGAAGAGTCCGGTTCCATCGACCATATGCTGGGCAAATGTGCCGACTTTTATGAGGCCGAAGTGGACGACATGGTGGCCGGTATTTCCAGCCTGATGGAGCCCATCATCATCGTCGTTCTGGGTACCGTGATCGGCGGCATCGTCGTGGCCATGTACCTGCCCATCTTCAAGCTGGGTCAAGTGGTTTGATGATCACAGGTGTGCCGTGGCTGGACGCCAGCCAATTCGCGCTACTGGGATTGCTGATTGGTAGTTTCTTGAATGTGGTGGTTTACCGCCTGCCCAAGATGATGGAGCGGGAGTGGCAGCAGGAAGCGGCTGAAATGTCCGGGCAGGAATTGCCGGCGCAAGAGCCCTTCAACCTGATGGTGCCGCGTTCGCGTTGCCCACACTGCGCCCACCCGATTGCCTGGTACGAAAACATTCCGGTGGCAAGCTACGTGGCCCTGGGCGGAAAATGCTCGGCTTGCAAAGCGCCGATCAGTGCGCGTTACCCCCTGGTCGAAGCCACGCTTGCGGCACTCTTCTTCTATTGCATTCACGCCTTTGGTGCCAACGCGACGGGCTTTGCGTGGTGCGCGTTTTCTGCCATTTTGCTGGCGCTGGCGCTGATTGACTGGGACACGACTTTATTGCCAGACGACCTCACTCTGCCGCTACTCTGGCTGGGGATGATTGCCGCAGCGCTGCACTGGATTCCTGTCAGCCTGAACGATGCACTCTGGGGCGCAGTAGGCGGGTACATGTCCCTTTGGCTGGTCTACTGGGGTTTTAAATTGGCCACCGGCAAAGAAGGCATGGGCTTTGGCGACTTCAAACTGTTTGCGGCTTTGGGTGCATGGTTTGGCTGGCAGACACTGATCCCGATCATCTTGATCGCCTCCGTCATCGGCGCCGTCATCGGCATTGCGATGAAGCTCAACGCAAACCTGCGTGAGGGCGGCTATGTGCCGTTTGGCCCGTTTCTGGCGGGTGCCGGGTTCAGCGCCCTGGTCCTGGGTCCTGCGGCGCTACGCCAAGCGATCGGACTTTAGGGTGAGCCATGTGTTGCGGCTAGGTCTGACCGGGGGCATCGGCAGCGGCAAAAGTACCGTCGCCGAATTGCTGGCGCGTCAGGGTGCCGGGGTAATTGATGCCGACGCGATTTCCCGCGCCACGACGGCCGAGGGTGGCGCTGCAATTCCCTTGATACAGCGGCAGTTTGGATCTGCATTTCTCGGCGCTGACGGCGCGTTGGAGAGAGACCTCATGCGTCGGCATGTTTTTGCCGACCCCAAGGCCAAGGCGCTCTTGGAGGGCATCATCCACCCGCTCGTCGGTCAGCAAATTGAAGCAAGGGCACAGACATTGGCCGATGCCGGCCATACCTGTCT
>CAIQEX010000313.1 GCA_903870955.1 uncultured beta proteobacterium | reverse complement strand
TACATTCCCTGAGGCAAATGAACTGTCAATTGAACCGTAAGAAATTGAACCAACCAATCCTCCGACGTAGTTTGCACCCTGCACATTTCCTATGGCAAATGAGTTATTAATTGAACCGTAAGAAATTGAACCAACCAATCCCCCAACAGAATTTGCACCCTGCACATTTCCTATGGCATATGAGCCGTCAATTGAACCGTTTGTAATTTTACCTACCAAGCCGCCAACAATATTCCCAGTACCCGCAACATTACCGCTGGCATGACTAAAGCCAACGGTTCCATAAAGAGAGTTACCGACCAGACCACCTACATACGAGATACCATTGACTGATCCATAGGCGCTGCTGAGCAAAATACTTGCCGGGCTATTGGCAAATCCAAAGTTGTAGCCGACCAATCCGCCAACTTCGGTGCCACCGCTGACATTGCCCGTGGCACTACTGCTAACTACAGTATTGCCGTTGTTTCCAACAAGTCCACCGGCCGCTCTATCAGTGCCAAATACGTCGCCCGATGCCGTGCTGCCACTAATTAATGCCGCGTTGTGTCCAACCAGCCCACCGATATCAATGGCCCCATGCACTGTACCCGTGGCATCGCTGTTGGATATTGCTCCGTTGTTATATCCAACTAGGCCACCCACAGAATTTGCACCTTGGACTGCCCCTGTGGCAAAGCTTGAATCCAATATGCCGGTTCCATTGGTACTGTCGCCATAGTTGTGATAACCAACCAAACCGCCTACATTGTTTGCGTTTGCGGTTCCGGTTACATTTCCTGTGGCGTGATCAAAATGCAAATTGGTGCCATAGGTGTAGCCCACGAGACCACCGACGTCCAAATCACCGCCAACAGTAGATGCGCTATAGCTATTGCTAATGTCACCATAATTCATGTAGCCGACCAGCCCACCCACATAATTCGCCCCCTGCACCGCACCGCTGGAACTGCTGACGGAAATTGACCCATGGTTCACGTATCCAACCAATCCACCGGCACGGTAGGTGCCCGTGACATTGCCCGAAGCGCGACTATTGCTGATAGTCGAACTCGATGCTGATCCGATTAGTCCCCCGGTATAGCTACTGCCCGTCACAGTCCCGGTCGCCAAGCTATTGCTAATAGCCGAACCCGATGCGGACCCGGCCAAACCACCGGTATTGGTGCCACCGCTCACATTTGCAAAGCTGACGCTCTTGCTTATGCTGCCGGCGCCCATTGAACCGATCAAACCACCCACGTAAAAAGCGCCGTCAACATTACTGCCGGTCACGCTGGACGAGCCGGTGACCGAGGTCTGGAAAATCGCTCCACCACTCACATTTCCGGCCAGCGCGCCGACATTGGAACCACCCGTGACGGCGACTTTGTCCATGCGCAGATTGCTCACGGCGCCCGACAGACTGCCAAACAGGCCCACGTCCCCTTGGTTTGCGGCGCTGATCGTCAGGTTGCTGATGGTGTGGCCCAGGCCTTCAAAAGTGCCGGCAAAGGGTGCTGACGAGTTACCGACAGGTACATAGCCGGTCGTGCTGGACAAGTCCAGGTCGCCTCCCAGCGCGTAACGTCCCGCCATGTCGGTCATATCCGACATCTTCCCGACCACGGTATAGGGCTGGTTCTTTATCGTCAGGAGTCCACTGCCCGCACCGACGACACCCAAAGAGTCAGCCAACTTCAGGCTGCCGCTGAACACGCCCGTCGCGGCATCCATCGGTATGTTGAGGTTGCCGAAGGGTTCAAGGTCAACGTTGCTGCCATTGGCAACAACCGGAGCAAGTAAATTGATATCGCTGCCAGAAGAGGAAATTGTCAGGCTGGACGCATTGGTGACCGTAATCGATTGATTAACGTTGACACTATTTCCCGCAGACAAGTTCAATGTTGAATTGTGTCCAGTCAGAGCCGCGTTGACGTGGATTGATTGGTTGGCATTAAGTGTCAGGTCATGGTTAGCCCATTCCGACGCACCATTGATTGTGATGCTTCCACCGGATGCTTCTCCAAACGGGATGGTGGTGTTGATCGCCACGTTGTTGCTACCCAGCACCGACTGCAATTCGGTGGCCGACATCCCGCTATCGGTTGACGCCGGTGCCGCCTGGCTAACAGTGAAGTTGGATGCGTCAATAGACAACTGGCCCGCGCTGATTGCATTGACGGGAGCCAAACTAACGTTGTCGCCAACACGTACGGTGCTGGCAGTCAGTTGAATACTGCCTCCTGTGCCATTTGAATTCACCGCGGAAACTGATCCTTCGACGTTTACGCTACCACCAAAAGTCTGTCCGGCTGAGATGAATACGCGCCCGTCGATGGTGCTGGCAGTTGTCGCCTGTGCCTGAATGGCGCCACTATTACTCAGCGTGCCAGCAAATACTCCTACCGCACTGCCTTGCAAATTACCCAAATTCAGCGCCGAGTTATTGGCGGCCTGAATATTGAAAACAATTCCATCCAGCCCGCGCCCGGTTAGATTGACATCCTGACCGGCGGCAAGAATCACGGTGCCGTCCAAAGCCTGCACCAGCGCACCCGTTCCGACCTTGACATTGCCGCCGAGCAAAACAATATCACCACCCGCGCTGCGCGCCAACACGTTCGCACCACCCTGTACGTCGACCGTGCCACTAAACGCGCCATCATTGGCAAAATTCAAAGTACTTCCACTCGCCCAAAGGTCGTCAGGCGTTTTCAAATTCATGGCCGCTGCCGTGAACCCTGCCGTGTCCACCACCGCGCCGCTGCCCACCGTAATGCCCGACTGGTTCACCAACAGCACATTGCCATTGCTGCTTAACGTGCCAAAAATCAACGACGGCGTGTTGGTTACAACCCGGTTGAGCACCGAGCTACTGGCGCTGGGTTGGTTAAAGTAGGTCGTGCTGCCGCTGGGGATGGAGAAGCTCTGCCAATTGATCGCCGTCTTGGCCGTGGTCGTCGTGACGGTGAGCTGATTGCCCTTGTCGACAAAAGTGGCCGTCCCAACGGTGACTACCCCGCCTGTCGGGTTGGCAAGTGCCAAGCGGAACGATGCGCCCCAAGCCAACGCAACCCCGACGGCTAATGGAACCAGATTGGAATATGCCCATAGCGGGGCTTGCAAACAGAGGTGGCCCCGAACAGCGGTGCCGGAAGACTTGCCGCGACCGGTGGCTATTTCGGCGACGGCCACCATAGCCCCCAACGCCTCATTCCATACCGTGCGGTAAATGTGATTTAAAGAAGCCTTGCCCACCATGGCTCTCCCATGCAAGTCAACGGCATTATTGGGCTGGTTTGTCCCAATGAAAGGCCGAGAATTTATATGGGCTACATGCTAGCATCTTCAAATAAATTAAGCTATTTTTCAAATCATGATCGATATTGTCGGATCTTTAGCATTTTTGACAAAAATCAAACTATGAATGCTTCGGGATTTGGCACCCAACCGCCCTGCACTTTTTGGCTCACAGGGCTATCCGGTGCCGGAAAATCCACGTTGGCACGACTGCTCAAACAAGAACTCGCGAACCGTGGGCACTCTTGCGTGATCCTTGACGGTGACGAAATGCGCCAGGGCCTATGCCGGGACTTGGGGTTTTCGGACAAAGATCGCAGCGAAAACATTCGCCGCACTGCAGAGGTGGCCGCCCTGTTGAATCGTTCGGGTCTGTACGCAATCGTGGCGCTTATATCGCCTTCAGGCGCTGATCGGGCCAACGCCCGCACGCTTATTGGTGACCCCTCAATGTTGGAAATTTACCTCAGTACCTCACTGGCCGTTTGTGAATCGCGCGACCCAAAGGGCCTGTACGTACGTGCAAGGGCCGGAAATTTACCGCACTTTACCGGCATCGATGCGCCCTATGAAGCGCCCCTATCGCCGCAGCTCACTTTGGATACCGCCCGATATTCGCCCGCGCAGTGCGTGGAACAAATACTCGGTCTGCTTGCACCGGGACGTGCCCCATGCAAAGCTTAGAAGCACATCCGCCGGCACCTCAAGAGTTCGGCCCTTTCGCCGACCTGGCAGCGCATTTCCCGCGCTTTGCGCAAGCCCTGAATTTGCACGCCCGTGGCGAGTTGGAGGAGGCGCGGGCAATTTACAAGGAGCTATCCGATCGGCCCCGACTGACCGCCGCCTGTTTGCATCAACTGGCCAGTCTTGCACTGGAGCGCTCAGAAGCAGGTATTGCGGTCGAATTGTTCCAGCATGCCCTTCGACTGAACCCAACATTGCCAGCCACGTATGACCGCTTGGCGAATGCGCTGGAGCGTACGGGACAAGGGCAGGCGGCGTTGAACGTGTTGCTTGAGCAAGGTCGCATGCTGCAGTTGGCAAAAAACTATGCCGACGCTGAAATTTCATACCGAAACATCCTTTCTCAGGATCCGTTGAACTACGGTGCATACGTCAATTTGGGTACCTGCCTGGCACAGGTGCAACGCCTACCCGAAGCGGTGCAACAACTATTTCGCGCCATCCAGTTGTTTGCCCGCATTGACCCGTCGCTAAGGCAATTTGCCCACGGTATGGCTTCTCGCCTGGAAGTCATATTGGATGTGCCACTCACCACACCCCTGCCGGCCGGCCGGCCCAGCGGACGGATTGCAATGATGGGCGACGCACTCACCACTTTGGGCAAGGTCATGGGTGAACTCGGACTGCATGAAGAGGCCGTGTTGTGCCATCAAAAGTCAGTCGCGATGACTTCCGGGTTCGCGCTGGCCCATTGGAACCTGGCATTGGCACTGCTGACTTTAGGCCGGTATGACCAAGGCTGGCGGGAGTACGAATGGCGTTGGGCATGGCCCGGGTTCCCCGGTGTATGGCGCAATCGCGGCTTGCCAAAGTGGCAAGGTGAACCGTTAGCGGGCAAGCGGATTTTGGTCTGGGCGGAACAGGGTTTTGGCGACACGCTCCAGTTCACGCCGTTGCTAAGCCAGTTGCTGGAACAGGGGGCGCAGGTCACTTTTGAGGTGGACCCCAGTTTGCACATGCTATTGGCTCACAACCTACCAGGAGTCAGCGTCATCGCGGCAGCTACCGAACTGCCAGACTTGGGCATTTTAGACTTCGCCGTAGCCCTGCTCAGCCTGCCCCTCAACCTGAATCTCCAGGCACAAGACCTGCCGGTGGCCAACGCCTATTTGAAGGCCGAGCCCGACTTGGTATTGCAATGGGCTCAACGCCTGGGCCGGGATAACCTCCCGCGCGTCGGCATTGTGTGGGCAGGTCGTGGTCGGCCCGACACTCGGCGCAGTGTGCCGTTTTCCGCATTAGCCACACTATTGGAGCGCCGCACCGTGGATTGGTATTCACTGCAGGTGGATGCGCCTCCCGGCCACGGCGCCCAAAACGACACAAAGTTACATGACTTGGCGCCCTACCTTGCTGATTTTGCCGAGACCGCAGCGGCCATTGCAAACCTGGACCTGGTGATCACGATCGACAGCGCCGTAGCTCACCTGGCTGGCGCAATGGGAAAGAAAACCTGGCTTCTGCTCTTGCCTTGGCCCGACTGGCGCTGGGCCATCACTATGCAGGGCGGCGATGGTCAAATGAACAGCCGCTGGTATCCTTCTGTGCGGCTATTTCAACGACACGAGCACAGTAGTTGGGAGAATCTTGTTTTGCGGGTTGGTACGGCGCTCGACGATTGGCTCGCAGCTTGAATGAAGTACAGGGAGCAGCAAGAGCATGGACGTCCGATTCACTATCTCAGCCCGCGGCAAGAAGGCCAGCGAACCGGTTATTCCTTTTTTGAAAACCCATTTTGCGAATATTCCTTTGCGGCAAATTGACAGCCTGTTCGGCTTTGTCGAGCCCTGCACACTCTACGGGGGAAGGATCTACGAAGGTCCACAGCTCAGTAACAATGACCTGTTTGAACTCTCAGCCATGGGGATCGGCTTGCGCCTTCCGCTGACCAACCATGTAGTTACCGAGAAAGAATACCGGGACTATTCTGCCTTCTTTGAGAAGCATCACCGCGAAGGCAACTCGGCCATTGTCACCAACGACAAATTGGCACACTGGATCCGCCGGGACTATCCGCATTACAAGTTGGAATCCAGCGTCATAAAGGCCATTGACTCCTACGCACGCATTGACGAAGCCATGGCTCTGTACGACACCGTCGTGTTGCCGATGTCGTTAAACCAAAATCTGGAATTCCTGGCAGGCATTCAAGACAAGAGCCGCATCACCCTATTTGGCAACGCTGGCTGCGCCCTCAATTGCCCGTCAAAGATTTGCTATGGGTCCATTTCCATAATCAACAAGCAAGTTCCGGGAGCCCAATTCAAATGTTCGAAGACCGTCAAGGAACGCGAGGTTCTTGGCATGGTCGATTTCGACCTCATGCCCTTTTTGGACCTGGGATTCCGTCGTTTCAAAATGTTGCGCGCCATGCCACAAGGCATTACCGGCTACTGATTTCGCGCCTTTCACAACCCAATTCACAAGGAAACATCCCATGTCCGCTCAGTTTGTCGGCGTCTGTGGTCTGCCCCGGGCGGGCTCCACTTTGTTGTGTCAATTGCTGGCTGAACACCCGGACATTCATTGTGAAGGCCATAGCTCTCCGCTTTGCAATGCGCTATTGGCAACGCGGCGTAGCATCAGCGACGACTCTTTCATGCTGTCGCAACTGGACGTCCAGTTTGATACGACATACGGTCATCTGCACACCGCCTTGCAGGGATTTCTGAATGGTTGGTATGCGGGCACCAACAAGCCGGTCATTGTGGATAAGAATCGTGCTTGGCTGCATTGCATCGAGTTTTTGCTGCGACTACAACCCAATGCAAAACTCCTGGTGTCCATTCGCGATCTCGGCCAGATATACGGCTCGATAGAAGCCCAACACCAAAAGACCATACTGCTGGACTTCATTGACCATTTGGCAGATTTTGATCGCCTCGGGCGCGCTGACCAGTTGTTTGCAAAAGATAAAGCAATCGGCGCACCGCTGTCTTCGATTCAGTCGGTGCAGGACTTGCCGCAGCAGGTCAAAGATCGTATTTATTTTGTGCGCTTTGAAAACCTGTTAGCTCAGCCAGTCGAAACCATGTCTCACATTTACCAGTGGCTTGGTATGAAGGACTACAAGCTCAATCCCAATCAACTCACGGTGCGCCCGCATGAGAGCGACAGCCACTTTCGTCACAAGTACCTGCACACACTCCATAGCAGCATCACGCCACCACGTCGCCACGAGAATCCGCAACGGGTCGAGGACTTGATCCGTAAAGCCTGTGCCTGGTACTACGACTGGTTTTACCCAACAGCGAAATAGTCAGGTTGGGAGCAATTTCGCAAAGACCTTGCGAACATGTTTTTCAACATCCATCTTTTGGTAGGGTGTCATCTGTGCCGCGAGCAATTTAGCCTGCTCGTGCAGTGGCGCATGGGTCTGCATGGCATTGATGGCCGCGGTGTAGGCCGGCTGGTCCTGATAGGCCATGGCTGCTGCTCCCCTCTGCACCAACCGCAGCGCCAGAAACAGATGCTCCTGGTAGGTTGGAATGAGCAACTGCGGCACGCCCCGCTGCGCAAAGTATGCGACCGTGTTGTGGTTGCAGTTACTGACCACCCATGACACCTGGCGCGCCACGTCTTCGAGGTTGACTGCACGGTCGATGAACCGGATGCGCTCGGAACTGTAGCGCTCTCGCAGGTGCAGTGGCAGGTTTCGCACCAGCAGCAGGGCACAAACTTGGGCGCTGACCAAGCCCTGCAGTAAAAGCTCCAATGAGGGCATTGCGTTAAGGTAACCAAAGACTTTTGGGCCAGCGCCTGAAGGCCACTCGGGTGCGGTAAGGTTTGGCGGCGGTTGGACACCCACGTAGACCTGTCCCGTGCGCTCGCCAAAGTGATCCAGTTGCGGCCATGTGGTGAGCAGACGGGCATGGGCCTGTCCGTAAATCCGGTACAAACTGTCCATGGGTTTGGCACCAATCAGCGTCTGCGCAGTGTTAATAATCCTTAACAGCGCTTTGTCGTCACTGTGTAAAGACTCCAGAACGGCAGGGGTCAACTGCGTCGTCGGAAAAGGCATGAATGGCGCATCGGGATCTTGGCCTTGTGGTGGAATGGAAAAGCCGTTTCCCACCAGCATCTTTTTAAACGGGTAGTCGTGCGCCGCGATCAAGGCCGTGGGACTGTGTTCAAACACCACCAGATCGGGCTTTACCAGGTAATACAGGGCACACCAGGCATTGAGATAAACCTGCAATTCGTCGGTATTGGAAAAGCACTGTCGGCTCAATAAATGGGTAAAGCTCAGAAATGCCTCTTGCCCCAAGGTGACCGTGTTTTGCTTGAAGGGCGCCTGCATGCAGGTAATTGGCAAGTCCCCAATGATGGACTTCAACGCGTGCAGTTCACGGGCCGCCAGGATGACCTGGTGCCCATTTTTGATGGCAATTTCTATTGGCAGACGCAGGTTATTGAGGTGTCCAATATTGCCCCCTTGCTCCCAGACAAACAAGATTCGGGCCATGCATCACCTCCGTTACACCAGCACCCGCTCAATGCCTCCCGCATTCGCTTTTTGCACGTATTCGGGTAACCATTCCTTGCCCAATATCATATTGGCCATTTCGACCACCACATAGTCGGCTTCCAGCAAGCCATTGTTCAGGTCGTTGCCGTAACGCGTCAGGCCTTGCAGGCAACTGGGGCAACTGGTGAGAATTTTCAAATTGCCCTTGGACGGCGGAGCACCCTCCACCGCGGTCAACGCGCGCAGATCCGCTTCACCCTTACGCAACTCCTCTTCCTTGCGAAAGCGGATTTGCGTCGAGATGTCGGGACGGTTCACGCCCAGCGTGCCAGACTCGCCGCAGCAACGCTCACTCTTCAAAACCGCATCGCCCACCAGCGCCTTGACGGTCTTCATCGGGTCCTGCAACTTCATCGGGCTGTGGCAGGGGTCGTGGAACAAATAGCCCGCGCCAGCGCCGCCTTCTGGCACCAGAGTAATGCCCTTCTCTAGCAGGTACTCGTGGATGTCGATGATGCGGCAGCCCGGGAATATCTTGTCGAACTCGTAGCCCTGCAACTGGTC
>CAIQEX010000312.1 GCA_903870955.1 uncultured beta proteobacterium | reverse complement strand
GCACCGGCCTGGCGCTGTCCTGGCAGGTTAACCCCAGCGTAAATCTCAAAGGCACCTGGGCCCAACGCATGGGCGACAACCCCAACCGAACGGCCAATGGCAACGACCAGGATGGCAGCCACTTTTTTGACCGTTTCTGGCTTTACGCAAGCGTGACCTTTTGATTTGAAACCCGGAAACCTTGCACCATGAATAAACAATACCGCCTGATCTGGAACCAGATTACCCAAACCTGGGTTGCTGTTGCCGAGAACGCCAGAGCCTGCGGCAAGCGAGCCTCCGGTGCCGTATCACGGGCCGCTGCTGGCCTTGCGCTAGCGGCTGCGTGTGGCCAGGCGGGTGCTGCTCCGCCGAGCCCTTCCAACCCACCTGCCCCCACCCAGTTGCCCACCGGTGGCCAGGTGGTCGCGGGTCAAGCAACCATCACGCAAAGCAACACACCAAACGCCGCCACACTGAATATCAACCAGACCACCAACCGCGCTGCGCTGGACTGGACCACCTTTAACGTGGGCAGCCAAGCACGCGTCAACTTCAATCAGCCGAGTTCCAGCAGCGTCACCCTCAACCGGGTGCTGGACGCCAACCCGAGCCAGATCTTCGGCCAGATCAATGCCAACGGTCAGGTGTACTTGAGCAACCCCAGCGGCGTCTACTTTGCCCCTGGTGCCAGCGCCGATGTGGGGGGTCTGGTGGCCACCACGCACAGCATCAGCAATGCCGACTTCATGGCCGGTGGCAACACCTTCAATCGCAATGGCGCCACTGGCAGCGTAGTCAATGAAGGCACGCTCAAGGCCAGCCTGGAAGGCTACATCGCCCTGCTGGCTCCCGAGGTGCGCAACAACGGCGTCATGGTGGCGCAAATGGGCACCGTGGTGCTGGCGGCAGGTGAAGTCTATGAACTGCAATTCGACGCCAACCATCTGACCAATGTCCGCGTCGAACCAGCCACGATTGCAGCGCTGGTAGAAAACAGCTTGGCCGTGCAAGCTCCGGGCGGGCTCATCATTCTCTCGGCACAAGCGGCGAATCGGTTGCAGGGCGGCGTGATCAATAACACGGGTAGCCTGGAAGCCAGTGGTCTGGTGGACAACGGCGGCACCATCCGTCTTCAGGCCAGCGGCCGCATCACCAGCAGTGGTAGCGTCCATGCCGATGCAGCGCCCGGCAAGGCGGGCGGCGGTGGGAATGTCAGTGTGATAGCTGACCTGACTAACTTGGACAGCGTCACGCAGATCAGCGGCGACATGAGTGCGCGAGGCGGCATTGCTGGGGGCAACGGAGGTTTTATAGAAACCTCGGCCGCTAACGTGAAGATTGCCGATAGCGCGCGCTTTGACACCTCGGCAGCATTGGGCTTGACCGGCAGGTGGTTGATAGACCCGAAGGACTTCACCATTGCGTCGGGGATGGGCGGCAGCGTCACGGGCGGAACACCTTCCGGCGACATCAGTGGCGCTACGCTGGGTACGGCGCTGGGCAGCAACAATGTCACCATACTTTCCAGCCAGGGCTCTACGGTGTCCGGTGGAGGTGACATCAACGTCTATGACGCGGTTAACTGGACCAAAAACACGCTCACGCTCGACGCAGCGCGCGACATCAACGTCAATGCGGTAATGAAGGCCGGTGCCGTGGACAACACCGGAACGGCCGGCACCTTCGCCATACTGACCCTGCTCCCGGCCACCACCAACGGAGCCGACACCGCCGTGGCCGGTGGTCTGGTCAAAATGGGTCTGACCACGGCAGGCTTTTACGGCCGAGTGGATTTTTTCAAGGCGGACGGGGTGACTGCCCGAGGCGGCACAGGCTTTCTGAATATCAGCGGTACGGCGTATACGGTGCTTACCAGCCTGGGCGCCCAGAGCAGCGTCACACACTTGGACCTGCAGGGCATGAATGGGGGCCTGACTACAAGCTATGCATTGGGCAGCAATATTGATGGCAGCGCATCTTCCGGCTGGACCAATAAATTCGCACCCATTGCCACTACCTTCACGGGCAACTTCAATGGGCTGGGCCATACCATCAACAACCTGACCATCAAGGGTCAGGGCCTGTTTATCCAGCAGGCCAGTGCCAAGGTCTTCAGTAATGTGGGGCTTGTAGGCGGTAGCTTAAGCATCTCCAGCACACAGGCACAGGTGGGCGCACTGGTCGCCGTGAGTAATGGAACCGTGAGCAATGCCTATAACAGTGGCATGCCGGTAACCTCCAATTACCAGCAAGTTGGCGGACTGGTAGGCGAAATGTATAGCGGCATACTGCAAAACAGTTTTTCCACGGGAACCGTCAGCGGCACCGACTATGTTGGTGGTCTGGTGGAATACGAGCAAAATTCGATCATTCGAAACAGCTTTTCCAGCGGTCAGGTCATCGGCACTGCCACCATTGTCGGTGGGCTGGTAGCCTATGCGGCCGCAGGCTCGATCACCAACACCTATGCCACCGGAGCAGTTTCCGGTACGGATTCCGTCGGGGGGTTGATCGGCCATAACGGTGTTACTTCCGTGACCAACAGTTATGCCACCGGCACAGTAACTTCCGGCATAGGCTCCAAGGGGGCGCTGATCGGGGTTTGGACCACTGGTACATTGACTCATAACTTCTATGATTCCAGCATCAATGGCGCAACGCTTGGAGTCGGAACGGGCAACCTTGCTGGTGTTTCCGGCATGGCCACAGCCAACATGAAATTGCTGGCCAACTTCACTTCGGCGACCGCGGCCAATGGCAATGCCAACCCCGCCTGGGACTTCAGCACACCGGTGTGGCGAGTCGATTCCAGCCAAAACAACGGCTACCCTTGCCTGTTGTGCACCTTCGTGCCAACACCGATCACCATCAGCTTTGCCGATACCAGCAAGACCTATGGCGCGGTCAATCCAACACTTCCAACCTATAGCGTTACCGGTCTTTTGTCAGGCGATAGCATCACTGCTTTGAACTGGGGCTCAGCGGCGACACAGTTCCTAAACGTTGGCACGTATGCCTACAACCTGACCAACTTTATTTCACCAACTTTTACCTTTGGTGGCGCGCATAGTCTCGCAAGCTACGCCGTGACCTGGAGCAACAACAGCCTGAGCATCACGCCACAGACCGTCACACTCACAGCGAGCAAGGTATATGACGGAACGACAAGTCTTACGAGTAAAGTGACGCTGGGCTCACTCATTAACGGAGAGACACTTAACTACAGCGGTGCAGTCGCCAGCGATGCCCACGTCGCCACGTCAGGAAAATATATCAGCGCGCTCATCCTGTTGGATGGCACCGGTCTGGCGAGCAACTATGCCTTGCCGACACTCAACGTGGTCAATGCGCCGGTTTCCATCACCGCGGCGCCCATCACCAGTTCCGCCAGCATTGGCGGCACGCTCACCAAGGTTTTTGACGGCAGCACTTCGGCTACTGCTGCAACCGTTTCT
>CAIQEX010000311.1 GCA_903870955.1 uncultured beta proteobacterium | reverse complement strand
GGCCGCTGCTCTGCCCCAAGGGCACCGATTTGATGGCGGCTTGCACCATGTTCTCGGCCCAGCCAAAGGTGTAGGCCAGCAGGCAATCGCGCACCGTTGCCTGCGTGGCGCTTGCGGCCAGGGCAAAGGCCATCGGATAACTCGCGTCCATGGCGGCCAGGGTGGCAATTTGTGCGGGTGTTGCCGTCGTGTGGTTGCGCAACCATTCAAGCAGGCTGCGGCCCATTTGCTCGGTCTGGGCGCGCAACTCACTGCTCTCGCGGGTTTGCAAAACCCAGGCGTTGAGCACGGCAATGCGCGTGTGGTCATGGGCTCGCCAAGCGGGAATAGCCTGCGCCACGGCAGACAAATCGGCGCGCGACAGGCTCACATGCAGCTGGTCCACCAGCCAATGGGCGGCCTCGGTCTCCGTGCTGATGCGACCGGAATCCACGGCGGCTTCAAGCACCTCGGAATACGAAAACCCCCCGATGGGCAGGGCCGGCGAGGCCAGCCACATCAGCTGCATGAGGGACATGTCGTGCACTGCTTAACTCTCAGTGCTTATGACCGTGGTCGTGGTCGTGACCGCAATCCGGGCCGTGTTGGTGACCATGGTCATGTTCATGTTCATGATCATGGCTATGGTCATCGTGCTTGTGCGCTGGTGCATGGCTATGTCCATGCCCGTGGCCGTGTGCCTCCACGGCGTGCTGCGCGTGCCCATGGTGAAGCGCGTGGCCGCCGGTTGCGTAAGCCCCGTTCTCAGGCTCAAATGGCGCGTCCACGTCGTTCACGATCAGGTGCATGGCGCGCAGCATGTCGGCCAGCACATGGTCGGGCTCGATCTGCAGAAAATCGGGTTTCAGTTCAATCGGTACATGGCGATTGCCCAGGTGGTAGGCGGCGCGTATCAGGTCAAACGGCGTGCCATGGTTTTGGCAGTGCGTGATGCGCAACACGCGCTGCGGGGCAGCCCACACTTTCACCAAAGATCCGTCCTCTGCCACCAGCACATCGCCGCCGCGCAGCACCGTGCCACGCTGCAAAAAGACGCCGATGCTGCGGCCTAAAGAGTCGGTAGTCTCGAAGCGGCTCTTCTGGCGCACGTCCCAGTCCAGTTCGATGGTCGAGGCGCGTTTGAGCATGGCCGCAGCCAGGCCCTTGCCTTGGGGAATCAGTTTGCTTGCTTGAATCATGGTGTGTAGTAGGTAAAGCAGCATTTGTGCCCGCTGCCAAATTCCTTGCAGTGCGTGTTTCGAAAAGGCAACATACGACCGATGCACAGAGCAATAGCCAATGTCAGCTGCCAATATGCGTGATCATCGCTGAGTTGAAAATATCTGAAGCCAAACTCCTTGGAGAGTGTAATGAACATAAATAGTCTCGGTATTCGCGCGCGTATCACCGTGGGTTTAGCGTTGATATTGCTCATGGCAGTGCTCAGCGCCGCCAACTCTTTTTATCGCAACATCTCGGTCAAGTATGAATCGGGAGAAGTTTCCGGTTCCTGGATTCCGGCGATCGAAAATCTGGGACACATGAAGGGTTTTGTTGCGGACCATTACCTCATGGTCAGTGACCGCATGGCCGGCCGCGACGCCAGCGATGGCGCTGCCTTTGCCGCCAAACTTCAAAAAGTGGAGGCCGAGCTTGCCAAGGCCACTGAAATTTATGCCGCGACGCTGCTGACCTATACCGAAGAGAGCAAGCTGCAGGGCGATGCCGAAAAGGCGCTGTATGCCGACTACCAGGCCAAGCGCGATGTCTACTTTAAAGTGGCCAAAGAGTCCTTGGCGGGTGTGGAGGGTTCGGGCGGCGGGGAAAAACAAGACTTGGCCCGCAAGCTTTTCGCAGACAAGGCGCCAGCTGATTTTCGAGCTGCGTACGCTGCCATGGAGTCCATTCTTAAGTTCAATCTGGAAGGCACGGCGAGTGCTGCCAAAAAGGTCACCGATATTGTGTCGTCGGCTGAGAACGCGATGCTGGTGGCCACGCTCATCATTATTCTGGTTGGCTTGGGCCTGATCTGGGTGATACCGCGCAGCGTAATCCATCCGGTTCAAGACGCGGTTACCTTGGCCCAAAGCATTGCAGATGGCGATTTGACCCATGCCGTCAAGCCGCATGGCACGGACGAATTGGGCCACCTATTGGGCAATCTGGACACCATGCAGACCCGCCTGGCCGTGGTGGTAGCCAATGTGCGCCAGGGCTCCGAGGCGGTGGCCACCTCCAGCAGTGAGATTGCACACGGGAACCATGACCTGTCATCGCGCACCGAAAGCCAGGCCAGTGCCCTGGAGCAAACTGCCGCCAGCATGGAAGAACTGAGCGCCACCGTCAAACAGAATGCGGACAACGCCCGCGAGGCCAACCAGCTGGCCGTGAATGCCTCCACCGTGGCCGTGCGCGGAGGGGAGGTGGTGGCACAGGTCGTGGATACCATGAAGGGCATCAACGAAGCCTCGCGCAAGATTTCAGACATCATCAGCGTAATTGACGGCATTGCCTTTCAGACCAATATCCTGGCCCTGAACGCAGCAGTCGAAGCGGCGCGTGCCGGTGAGCAGGGTCGGGGCTTTGCAGTGGTCGCCAGCGAGGTGCGGTCATTGGCCGGGCGCAGTGCCGATGCCGCCAAGGAGATCAAGTCACTGATCAACACCAGCGTCGAGCGCGTGGAGCACGGCACGACTTTGGTGGATCAAGCGGGCAGCACCATGACCGAAGTGGTGGGCGCGATTCGCCGTGTGACCGACATCATGGGCGAGATCAGTGCCGCCAGTAGTGAGCAGTCTTTGGGCGTCTCGCAAGTCGGCGAAGCCGTCCGGCAGATGGATCAGGTTACCCAACAAAACGCCGCTTTGGTGGAGCAAATGGCCGCAGCCGCCAGTAGCCTGAAGGCCCAGGCGCAAGATTTGGTGCAGGTGGTGGCGGTGTTTAAGCTGGCCGATAACGTGCATAGTTCGCTGGTGAACCGCACCCACCCGGCACCCGCACGCAAACCGCAACCGGTGTCGGCGCAACCCAGGCGAGCCAGTTTGCCTTCAGCCTCAAACAGCAAACCTCCCTCGCTACCAAAAGCCAAGCCGGCAGTGGCTCTGGCCAAGCCTGCGGTAAAGACTGCCACCCAGGCGCCTAAGCTGGCTTCCAGCAAAGTGGAAGACGAATGGGAAACCTTCTAAAACAGAAAGTAGCGTTGCGCTAGTGGCAGACTCGTGGCTGGCTCACAGGTCAGCAACTGGCCATCGGCGCGCACCGCGTAGGTCTGTGCGTCGATCTCCATGGTCGGCAAATAGCTGTTGTGAACCATGTGCTGTTTGCGCACGCCACGGATGTTTTTCACTGCACTGATGTTCTTGGCCAAGCCGAAGCGCTCCTTGATACCGGCATTCATCCCGGCCTGCGAAACAAAGGTCAGTGAGCCGCGCGTGAGCGCACCACCAAAGGCGCCGAACATCGGGCGGTAGTGCACCGGTTGTGGCGTGGGAATGGAGGCATTTGGGTCGCCCATGGCCGCAAAGGCGATAAAGCCGCCCTTCAAAATCAGGGCCGGTTTCACACCAAAGAAGGCGGGTTTGTAGACCACCAGATCGGCCCATTTGCCGACCTCGATGCTGCCCACCTCATGGCTGATGCCGTGGGCTATCGCCGGGTTGATGGTGTACTTGGCGATGTAGCGCTTGACGCGGAAGTTGTCGTTGCGGGCGCTGTCTTCCGAGAGCGCGCCGCGCTGCGCCTTCATCTTGTGTGCGGTTTGCCAGGTGCGGATGATGACCTCGCCCACGCGCCCCATGGCCTGGCTGTCGCTGCTCATCATGCTGATGGCGCCCAGGTCATGCAGGATGTCTTCGGCGGCAATGGTTTCTTTGCGGATACGGCTCTCGGCAAAGGCCAGGTCTTCGGCAATGCCCGCGTCCAGGTGGTGGCAGACCATCAGCATGTCCACATGCTCGTCCAGCGTGTTGACGGTGTAGGGCATGGTCGGGTTGGTGGAACTGGGCAAGAAGTTGGCTTGCCCCACGACCTTCAAAATGTCCGGTGCGTGGCCGCCACCGGCGCCTTCGGTATGGAAGGCGCAGAGTCCTCTGCCTTTGGTTGCGGCAATGGTGTTTTCCACAAAGCCGGATTCGTTCAACGTGTCGGAGTGGATGGCAACCTGTACATCGGTTTCATCCGCCACGTCTAGGCAGTTGCTGATGGCAGCGGGCGTGGTGCCCCAGTCTTCGTGCAGCTTTAAGCCGATGACGCCGGCATTCACCTGCTCGTGCAGAGCGGCGGGCAAAGAGGCATTGCCCTTGCCCAGAAAACCCAGGTTCATGGGGAAGGCATCTGCCGCCTGCAACATGCGCTCGATGTTCCAGGCGCCGGGTGTGCAGGTGGTGGCAAAGGTGCCGGTGGCTGGGCCGGTGCCGCCGCCCATCATGGTGGTGACACCACTGGCCAATGCCTCTTCAATCTGCTGCGGGCAAATGAAGTGAATGTGTGAGTCAATGCCACCCGCGGTGACGATGTTGCCCTCGCAACTGATGATCTCCGTGCCCGGCCCGATGATGATGTCCACGCCCGGTTGGGTGTCCGGGTTGCCAGCCTTGCCGATGCCCACAATGCGCCCACCCTTGAGGCCGATGTCGGCCTTGACGATGCCCCAGTGGTCGATGATCAGCGCGTTGGTCATGACGCAGTCGACTGCGCCACCGGCCTCAGGTCCTGTGCCTGTGCCGTCCCGCGTGCGCTGGCTTTGTGCCATGCCGTCGCGAATGGTTTTGCCACCGCCAAACTTCACTTCTTCGCCGTAGCCTCCGGCAGCCAAGGTGTAGTCTTTTTCGACTTCGATGAGCAGGCCGGTATCTGCCAGGCGCACACGGTCGCCGGTGGTGGGGCCGAAGATTTCCGCGTAGGCGCGGCGTCCAATGGTTGCCATTACTTCGCTCCCGGGGCGGCTAACGGCCCTTGCGTCAAACCTCTGAATCCGTAGACCACGCGGTCACCGGCAAAGTCCACCAGTTCCACTGTGCGTTGCTGCCCCGGCTCGAAGCGCACAGCCGATCCGCTGGCAATGTTCAGGCGCATGCCTCGTGCCGCAACGCGGTCAAAGCCGAGCGCGCCATTGGTCTCGGCAAAGTGGTAGTGCGAGCCCACCTGCACAGGGCGGTCAGAAGTG
>CAIQEX010000310.1 GCA_903870955.1 uncultured beta proteobacterium | reverse complement strand
TGCCAGCTTTTCCATGAGATCAAAGCCGTCGATGTCCGGCAAGGAAAGGTCCAGAATGATGGCTTGAAATTCATGCAGGTTGGATCGCTTCAAGAGATCTTTTCCTTGCGTAAAAACTTCAAAGTCGACCCCGCCCAATGTGAGCATGCCGCTCACCAATTCGGCCATGAACGGATCATCCTCGACGATGGCGAAGCGCTGCCGGCCCAGACCAGCGCTCATTTAGTGGCCCGGTAAGGAAAGTCCAGGCGCGCAGGTGTCCGCTGATTTTCAAGAAAAAATTGCACAGGCTGTACCTCTGATTCGCCGGTGAGAAAAATTTCTCAATCAACGCGATGTCAACTTAGTTTTCAACACCATATCTCGATTATTTGAAATAGCCAGCTAACCGACACTGGTGGTGTCAATGCGGGCGAAATGTACGAATGAGTAAGCGTCGGGACCGCATCGAAGCGATGGTCTGCCGGTTTGTGGTGCGTGAACCGGCCCAGTTGCCGATGGCGCGGAGCAACGTGCTTGGCCTGGGTTCCGTCGGGTGGCCGCCTAAAATAGGCCATGCCCCACCTAGAAAACTGCCTCTTCCATGGACTGCCTGCGGTTCGTCTGTGTGCCAAGGATGGCGCCACCGCCACCATCACTTTGCATGGCGCCCATGTGGTGTCGTGGAAGTCACGCCAGGGCGTGGAGCAGCTTTACCTGAGCCCCAACACGCGCTTTGAATCGGGCCAGGCCATTCGGGGTGGCGTGCCCATCGTTTTTCCCCAGTTCAATACCCGTGGTGTGTTGCCGCGCCATGGCTTTGCCCGCACCTGTCGCTGGGCCATCGAAGACGACGTAGCAGCGAGCGGTGAGGGCGCTTGCCGCGTAACCCTGGCCTTGCAGAACCACAAAGTCATCAAGGCACTCTGGCCTTACGCCTTTGGCTGCACGCTGACAGTAGCGCTACAGGATGACTGTCTGGCCATGACACTGGCGGTCAGCAACCATGGTTCGGAGGCCTTTAGTTTCCAGGCCGCGCTGCACACCTACCTGGCCATTGGCGCGATTGAGTCTGTCCATCTCACCGGACTGGAAGCGAGCGATTTTGAGGACACGACGGCAGCAGGCGGCAATGCCATCAAACGGCACACCGCCTTGCAACCGTTCGAGGCCATAGACCGCATTTATTTCAACGCCCCCGGGCAAATACAGTTGCAGAGCGCGCTAGGTCAGGTAGACCTGCTGCACACGGGCTTTAACGATGTGGTGGTGTGGAACCCGGGTGGCGCAGCAGCGGCCTGTCCGCCTGACCTGCCCCGGGACGGCTTCAGGCACTTTCTATGTGTGGAGGCCGCGCGCATCGGCCAACCGGTGGAACTTGCTCCAACGCAGGTCTGGAGCGGCACGCAGACCATCCGGGCGGCGCGCTAAAGACGCCCCTGGAATCGACGCGAATCAAACCCGAAATAGCGACTGAAATCGCGACCGCAAACCCTACTGAAAACCCTACTGCAAAAACCCGATCTGCCCTTTTTTCAACACCGATTTGGGCAGGTCCGTTACGCGCAGGGTTTCACGCCGCTCCAGTCGCGCATTGCCAAAGCCGGTCATCAAGGCGCGGCGCATGTCACGCGGTGGCAACTCGGCCAAGTGGTCCAGCACATCGTCTTGCGGCTCCGCTGCAAAGTGTTCCCCCCAACCGTGCTCACTGCGAATGCCTTGGTACATGTTGCGCGCAATCTGGCGCGCCGCGTCCAGCGAGGGCGCAGCCACTTCAAACACATTCATGCGGTTCAGGATGGGTGCCGGAATCGAGCGCTCGTCGTTGGCTGTGGTGATCCAGATGACCTGGCTGGCGTCGATGGCGACCTCGGCAAACTCGTCGGTAAAGGCGCGCGCGGTGTCGTGCTCCAGCAAACTGTAGAGGGCACCCAAGGGGTCGTACTGCGCATCGCCACTGGCCTTGTCGATCTCATCCACCACGATCACCGGGTTGGCGTATTCGCCGTCCACCAGGGCCTCAAAGACTTTGCCCGGCTTGGCTCCGCGCCATTGGGAAGAAGAGCCCGACAGCAGCCAACCCGCCGTCATGGAGCTCATCGGTACCAGGGTCATGCCGGTGCCCAGCAACTCGGACAATTTCTTGGCGAAATGGGTCTTGCCAATGCCAGGGGGCCCTAGCAACAGGATGGGCGTGACCTCGATGCCGTCCGGGCAGTCCTGCGACAGGGCGACGTGGCGTTTCACGTCATCCAGCACCTCGGTAAAGTTGGGTAGCGTCTGGTACAGCCCGGCCATGTCCGGCACGCCGCTGGGCTTGACCTGAAAGCGCTGTGGGCCACGCTCCAGCATGCGCCGGTAGGTGGAATGCAGATTGCCACTTTCATCGCCCTGCAATTTGGCCAGCTTGCGTTCAACATCCTCGGGCTGAAAAACCCGACGCATTTGCGCGACCGGCAAATGAAACGCGGAAGACGGGGGAACAACGTTGCGAGATTCCATAAAGGCCTCCATGCAAAAAAGTTACCGGGCAAACCACCACCATTCCATTCAAGCACATGCAGCCAAAGTTATGCCGCAATAAGCTTACTTTTTACACGCTTGTTGTTAAAAATCTACCGCCGGACGCATCTCCGAATTGCTGACGTGGCGCCAGCGACCCAGCCAGCAGGCGCATA
>CAIQEX010000309.1 GCA_903870955.1 uncultured beta proteobacterium | reverse complement strand
GCCCAAGTATCAGTGCGCTGTTGGGTCAATCGCCCAGCATTGATGATGAACTGATACAAACCCTGCACCGGGTGGTGAACAACGGTGAAACAGCGTCGATTGAGCGGCATATTCCTGCTTTGGGCAAGCGGTTGTTAATAGACGCGCACCGCACCACCCCTGGCCATTTCATGCTGATGGTCAGCGAAGTTCTGGGAAAACGCCACGCTGAATTCGAGGTGCTCGAAAGTGAGAAGCGCCTGCGCGCCATCTTCGACAATTGCCCGGTGCCGTTCTGCTTGAACGATACGTCAGGCAACATCACGTTCCTGAACCGGGCATTTCAGGAAACTTTTGGCTACACGGTTGAAGATATTCCGACGCTTGAAGCCTGGTGGCCACAGGCTTACCCCGACATCGCATACCGGGAATGGGTCGGCAAGACCTGGTTGTCAAACGTCGAAAGAGCGCGCCGTGAGAACACCGATTTTGAAACGATGGAAGTTGTCATCCGCTGCAAGGACGGCACGCTGTGCACGGTTCTGGCCGATGCAGTACCTTTAGGCGACGCCTACGAAGACATCCACCTGGTCGTGCTTTATGACATTACTGACCAGAAAGAAGCGGAAAAATCGAAAGCTGAAGCAGAACACCACGCGTTGCAGTTGCTGAACTCTGTCGGTGACGGCCTGTGTCGAGTCAATGCTGACGGTTACGTCACCTTCATCAATCCTCGTGGTGCCGAACTGTTGGGTTATGCCCCTTCGGAAGTGGTCGGACGTCACGCGCATTCTTTGTTTCACCACTCGCATGCGGATGGCAGTCCCTATCCGGCTGCAGAATGTGTTGGTCACCGGGCCATGCAGCAAGGTCGGTCATTGAGTGTGGATGGCGAGGTCTTTTGGCGCAAGGACGGCAGCAGCTTTGCGGTTCATTACACGGTTGCACCCATGACCCTGGATGGACGCGTGCAAGGGGATGAGGTGTTGACCTTCCGCGACACCAGTGAGGAGCGTCGCATTCGGCAGGCATTGCTCGAAAATGAAATCGTGATGCGCAAGGCGCAGGAAATAGCTGGCTTTGGGACCTATGTGCTGGATATGCGGACCGGACTGTGGAAAAGCAGCCCGGAACTGGATGAACTCTTTGGCATTGGTCCAGACTTTTTACGTGACGTTTCCGGTTGGAATCAATTGGTCGATGAAGAGTTTCGTCAGCACGCTGTGGACCACTTCCATTTGGTTGCCAGTGGCAAGATTGACTTCAGGCTGGACTACCGTATTACGCGTCCTATGGATGGGACCAAACGGTGGGTGGCCGGCAATGGAGAAGTTGAGTTCGACGCCGATGAAAAGCCTGCTCGGTTGATTGGCAGCATTCAAGATATTACAAACCGCAAGCGCATTGAGGCGGAGCTCCAGGAAAGCCATGACCTGTTGCAAAAGCTTTCAAAGGAACTTCCTGGTGTGCTGTACCAGTTCAAGATGAAGCCGGATGGAAGTTTCAGCGTGCCATTCGCAAGCATGGGCATTCAGGATATGTTCGGCTTCAACCATGTGGAGGTCGCGCAAGATGCCCGTCGCGTGTTTGAAACGATAGTGCCCGAGGCCCGCGAGGCCTTTGTCCAATCGATATTGCATTCGGCACGCGCCATGCAGAATTGGATCGAAGAATTTGAGGTGGACTTGCCCGGAATTGGCCGCCGCTGGCGCCAGGGGCAAGCCCGTCCTGAGTTGTTAGAAGATGGCAGCGTGGTTTGGTACGGCTTTATTAACGACATTACGGAGCGCGTCGAATCACGTCGCCAATTGCAGCAGCTCAACGAAAGTTTGGAGTTGCGCGTTCTGGAGCGCACAAACGAGTTGGTGTTGGCGCTGGACAGTGCCGAACTGGCAAAGCGTAGTCGTGGCCAGTTCCTGGCCAACATGAGCCATGAAATTCGTACGCCCATGAACGCCATCATCGGCATGGTGTACCTGTTGTTGCGCGATAAACCCACCGGCCAACAGCGTGAATACCTCAACAAAATACAGCAGTCGGGTACACATCTCTTAAGCGTAATCAATGACATATTGGACTTTTCCAAGATTGATGCCGGTAAGTTGCTGCTTGATGTGCAGCCCCATGACCTCGTTCAGTTGTTGCAGCAGCTGGTGCACATGAGCGAGGGCAGGGCCAATGAAAAAGGGCTGCTCCTAAAATTACAGATTGCCCCTGAGGTCCCCCGTTTTGTTCGCTGCGACGCGCTGCGACTACGCCAGATACTGATTAACTTTCTCAACAACGCGAGCAAATTTACGGAGAACGGCCACATCATTTTGCGGGTGATGGTCTCGAATGACTTGCCAGCAGGTCATGCTGCGGGCACCTGCCATTTGCGCTTTGAAGTTGAGGACACTGGGATAGGAATTAATGACGAGCAGCTCTCGCGGCTTTTTCAATCCTTCATGCAAGGTGACAACTCCACCACACGCAAGTTTGGCGGCACCGGCCTCGGCTTGGCCATCAGTCGCCAACTAGCCACTGTAATGGGCGGAGAAGTAGGTGTCGTCAGCGAATTGAATGTCGGCAGCACCTTCTGGTTTGTCTGCCATTTTGATATAGCGCCGGAGCACGCCAAAGTGGATGCAGTGGTCGAAGACCCGGCGCGTGCTGTGGCCGCACTACGCGGCAAGCGCGCGCTCGTGGTCGATGACAACGACTTCAATTTGGAAGTCGCCTTTGATATTTTGAGTTCCATCGGCATGCAGGTAGTGACTGCGGAAAATGGTCTTGTTGTCCTCGAAAAACTGCACGAACAGCACTTTGACGTGGTGTTGATGGACGTGCAAATGCCGGTTATGAATGGTTACGAGGCAACTCGGCGCATCCGCGCCAATGCGGCATGGGCGTCCACAGTAATCATCGCAATGACGGCCAATGTCAGTGCGGAAGATCGCCGCTTATGTCTGGAAGCGGGTATGGACGCGGTGCTGCCCAAGCCGATAGACCCCGAGCAATTATTTTTCATGATTGCGAAATGGACCGATACACCGCGTCAAACCGATGCGACAGGGCTGCTCAATGCCAACTCTGCCAGCACCGTGGATAAGGGTAACGCGGGACTTGAATCGAGTTCTGGGATCGACCCATTGCCTGAACAGATACTTCCAGTTTGGGATGAAACTGCACTCCAGAGCATTGTGGGCGACAACGTTGAAACGCTGGCACGCTTGCTTGACAAATACCTGTTGAGCGCGGCTAAAACGATAGCTTCCATACACGAAGCAGTTGCAATGGCGCGATGGTCGGACGCCGCGGATCTTGCGCACAAACTCAAGTCCTCATCGCGTGCGGTAGGAGCCATGCGGCTGGGAAGTCTCTGCGAGAAACTGGAGCAAGCGACTCGTGTGCCGTCAGGCGAAACCTGTCAACAGTTGGCGGAACTGCTTGTTCAGGGGTTTGCGGAGTTTCAAGCCCGAACAATGGCTCGATAGCCATAGCGGTATTCGGCTATCTCAGATTTCCACCTGAACAAATGCCAGTTGTTCTCCCCCACCTGCGAGCCTTGTTCGATTCCACATACCAAAACGACGGTTGCATTGCCTACGATGTAGCTGAAGATCCATTTGATCCTGGGCTTATTCGCTTTTCCGAATTGTGGCCGGATGATGAAAGTCTTACGCGGCACCTTCAGGCGCCCCATATAGAACCGTGGCGGGCCGGCGCACCAGGGTGTTTATGGTCGGAGGGCGGGGCGTGCGCCGGGGTACGAATATTCGACTGCCCTTGGCAAGTCAAAAGTAGTTTGGACCGAACGAAACCTAAACACCTGGCTAAGCAATCCCGAAGGTTTTATTCCGGGTCAAAAAATGGGCTTCTCCGTGCCGGAAGTGCAGGATCGAGTCGATCTGATCGCCTATTTCAAAACACTTTTCATCGGTAAATGAACTTCTCCAAGGCGCCGCAAGATTTGCGCGATATGCACGACCAAGTCTGCAGCATGATCGGTCGAAAAGTCGTTTAGCCCAGTGCCTGCGCCACCAGCAATTTGAGTTCCGGTAACAACGTCTCGGCGAACCATGGATTGCGTTTGAGCCAGATGTTGTTGCGCGGGCTGGGGTGGGGCAGCGGCACCACGCCGGGTGCAAATTCCTGCCAGCGTTCGACGGTGCTGGTGACACTGCTGTTACCCGTCTGGGGCAAATGCCAGGCCTGCGCATACTGACCAATCACCAGCGTCAGCGCGATGTGGGGCAAATGCGCCAGCACCTGCTGGCGCCAGTGTGGCGCGCATTCGGGGCGTGGCGGCAGGTCGCCCGACTTGCCGGTTCCGGGGTAGCAAAAACCCATCGGCACAATCGCCATTTGCAAGGGGTCATAAAACACCTCGCGCGTGATGCCCATCCACTCGCGCAAGCGGTCGCCACTGGCATCGTCAAACGGAACACCACTGTTGTGGACCCGGATGCCCGGTGCCTGACCCACCACCAGAATGCGCGCGGCCGGATGCACTTGCAGCACCGGGCGCACGCCCAGGGGCAGATGCGGTGCACACAGGGTACAGGCGCGCACCTGTTGCAAAAGGTGTGCCGTGGCAGCCAGCAAGACGGTGTCAGCGCGTGCCATCTAGAAGCCCTTTGTAGCGGGGTGCCAGGTGTTGCTGCGCGCCGGCCACCAAGGCTGCCAGCAAGGCTTCGTCTACTTCGGTTTCCAATTGCTCAGCCGAGCCCTTGGCACCTGTGGGTTCGAGTTCGATGGCTTCGCCGGTGCGGAATTTGAATTGCGCCTGGTTGCCACAATGGTGGCAATACACATAGTCGCCCGGCTTCTGGTCACGCCGCACCACGATGGTCGGGCCGCACATGGCGCAATTCATGAGCGGAATGCCAATGTCCGTGTGTCCCACCAAGTGGTTGAGTTTGCCTTCGCCGCCCAGGCGCACCAGGCGCGCACTCAGATCGGCATCGAATTGTTTGCCCGCCACCTGCTCGACGATCGACAGGGCTTTCTCCACCGGCATGCCCTTGCGGTAGGGGCGGGTGCTGGTCATGGCGTCAAAGGCGTCGCAGATGCCCACAATGCGTGCGATCAGGGGAATGCCTTCGCCGCTGAGCCCATCCGGATAGCCCCGTCCATCGGGCATCTCGTGGTGCATCAGCACCGCCTCATGCGCCAGGGCTGCCAGAGGGTGACCACGCAGCAGCCGTGCGCCAATGCGCGGGTGCGTTTTGATCAGGGCGTATTCGTGGTCATCCAGTGGGCCGGGCTTGTTCAGCACCGCATCGGGAATACCCACTTTGCCGAGGTCATGCAAAAAGCCGCCCAACTCGGCCCGGGCAACCTCGTCGGCATCCAGCCCCAGGTCTTCTGCCAGCAAGCGGGCGTATTGCGAGACGCGCCACAGATGCCCACCGGTGTAAGGGTCGCGCGCCTCGACGATCCACGCCATGCGGTAGAGGTTTTCGATAAATGGGGCAAGCAGGCTGCTCGCAGTGTTCGATCCGGTCACGGGTATCCCTTCGGGTTACAAAAAACAAACTGTGCGCAGCGCAGCCTGACCATTGGTCGGACACCACAGGCGTTTCTTACACCGATCCGTGGCCCATTTTTCCAGCGGCCCATCATGACATGAAGGCCGCCGCCACATGCTCTACAAATGACTTGACCTTGGCAGAGTGTTTGCGTTCCGGCGGACTGACCAGGTGAATGGGCGAAGCCGGTGATTCCCATCCGGGCATCAAGCGCACCACCTCGCCACTGGCCAGTTCCCGCTCAAACAGCCAGGTCGGCGAATAGCCAATGCCCATGCCGCTGGTCACGGCGGCGCGGATCACCTCGCTGCTGTTGGTCTGCAGGCGCCCTTCGACGCGCACGTTGCAGACCGCTCCTGGTTCAACCAGGGTCTCGGCGCCGGCCGTGAAAGACCACAGATTGCGGCTGGACGTCTCGGTGTACACGATGCAGTGGTGCTGCAATAAATCTTCCGGCTGCATGGGCTTACCGATGCCCGGCGGGAGTGTTTTCAAGTAGTCCGCATGTGCCATCAACATGCGCTGCGAAGTGCCAACCCGCCGCGCAATCAGGCCGCTGTCGGGCAGGTCCCCGATGCGCACGGACACGTCGATGCCCTGCTCAACCAGATCAATAAAACCATCGTGCAGACGCAGGTCGATCTTCACGTCCGGGTGCGCCGCCATAAACGTCTTCACCAGCGGCATCAGCTTCAAGCGCCCGAAGCCCACCGATGCCGCCACACGCATCCAGCCGCTCAATTGGGCCTCACCCCGGCGCAAGTCCGACTCGGCCTCCGCGATTTCGGCCACCAACCGGCGCGCCTGCTCGAAGTAGCGCGCGCCCTCTTCGGAGAGTGCCAGGGAGCGCGTGGTCCGGACCAATAGCTTGGCTCCCAACTCTTTTTCCAGAGCCGCCACCTGCTTGCTGATGGCGCTTTGGGTGGAACTCAACTCGGCCGCGACGGCCGTGAAGCTGCCGGATTCAACCACCCGCACAAAGGTCCGCATGGCGGTAAGTTTGTCCATGACGTCTCCATATATTCCATTAACTACTAATTGATAGCGCGAAATGCAGTCTATATCAACGCGGAGGAATCAGTCACAGTCCATCCATCACTCAACCAACCAGGAAATTCTCATGACCCCTATCAACGTCCCCACCCGTGCCGAAGTCAGCGCAACCAATCAGGCCATCTTCGACCAACTCAAGTCCGGCCTGGGCATGGTCCCTAACCTGTACGCCACCTTCGCCCATTCGGACACGGCCCTGGCCACTTACATGGCTTTTCAAAACGCCAAGAGCAGCGTCTCTGGCAAGGCTCGCGAGGTCGTCAACCTCGTCGTCAGCCAGGTCAACGAATGCCAGTATTGCCTGGCCGCTCACACCATGCTGGGCAAGATGAACGGTTTCACCGAAGCGCAAATCCTGGAAATCCGCCACGGCCACGCCAGCTTTGACGCCAAGTTTGACGCGCTGGCCCGCCTGACCAAGGGCATCGTGCAAAGCCGTGGCCATGTCGACCAGGCTTTGGTCGAGGCCTTCTTTGCCGCTGGCTGGACCAAGGAAAACCTGGTGGATGCCATCGTTGTGATTGGCGACAAAACGGTCAGCAACTACCTGCACTCGACCACGAAAATTCCGGTGGACTTTCCTGCCGCTCCCGCACTGGATTGATTGAAAAGTCAGGGAGAGTGCCATGCAAAACACAATGCAGGTCCAAACGCAGAGTGCTGGCAAAGCCGATACAAAAGGTCTTGCTCTCGGCATCGCTGTCGGACTTGTTGCTGCCAGCATTGGCGCTCTGTACACGGTTTATGCCCGGTGGGGCATAACGCGCGGGTTGTCATCCCCTGACTTGACTGCACTTCGCTTTGGCGTGGCAGGCCTCGCCACGTTGCCTCTGCTCTTGCACGCCATGGCCAAACGCCGCGAGATCCTGCTCCAGAAGTGGCGCATTTGGCTCGCCGTCTCATTTTTGGCGGGTACACCGTTTGGCCTTTTGATGTTTGGTGCGCTTCAGCTCGCGCCGACGAGCCATGCCGCAGTGTTCCCGTTCTCGTCGATGAGTGTGATGGGCATGCTCCTTGCCGCATGGCTTCTCAACGACCCAATTACGCAAAGAAAGGTAGCGGGAATTGCCGTGGTTTTGCTTGGTCTTGTCGTGGTCTCCGGGATTGATGCGTCGAGTTTTACAGCGCGCATACTGCTGGGAGATGCCATGTTCATCGCCGCCGGAACACTTTGGGCTGGATTCGGCGTTCTTTTGCGCAAGCACCGCCTCGATCCGTTGCTGGCTACTTCGGTCATCTCCTTTTCGGCATTGGCAACTTATGTTCCGGCATACATCTGGACAACTGGAGCAGCAGGATTACAGGCTGCAAGCAGTGAAGTCTTTTGGATTGAAGTCCTGGTTCAAGGTCTCATCGCTGGTTGCGGCACATTGTTCACTTACGCCAAGATGGTTTCCCTTCTTGGAGTGAGCCGAGCCGCCTTGTTCCCGGCATTGGCTCCTGGCCTTGCCGCATTGATGGCATGGCCCGTCCTTGGGCATTTGCCCAGCGGATTGGAAGTGATGGGGCTTTTGGTCGTCATCGCAGGACTGCTGTTCGCTGTCACTGGTGCTCCTAAACGTTAATCAAATTCCTTTCGTCCACAAATAATTATTAGAGGTCAACATGCAAACACAAGAATCACTTGCCGCACAACTCGCCGCCTACAAAGCCGGCTTCATCGGTCGGGCACCCGCGGCACGCGTATCCATGATGGAGGCGGCAACGGCCCACCTCAAAAGCACCGGCATTGAATCGACGGCCTTGAAGGTGGGCGACCACGTGCCCAGCCTCAGCCTGCCGGATGCCAAAAGTGAACCGGTCAGCCTTGACCGCTTGCTTGAGAATGGGCCTGTGGTGGCGATCTTCTATCGCGGCGGCTGGTGCCCCTATTGCAATTTGGAGTTGCGCGCGTGGCAAGCACACCTTGCCGAGTTGAAAAGTCTGGGCGCTACCTTGGTGGCGATATCGCCGCAGACACCGGACAACTCTTTAAACACGGCAGAGAAGAATGCATTGGCTTTTCCGGTGCTGAGCGATTCCGACCTGACAGCGGCGCATGGCTTCGGCATTGCTTTCACCTTGCCTCCTGAACTCGTGGAACTGTATAGCTCTGTCGGGAACGACCTGCCGCAACTCAACGGCAACGGCCAGTGGGTGCTGCCAGTGCCCGCCACTTTTGTGATCGATAGACACGGTGTGATTCAGTTCGCACACGTGGAAGCGGACTACCGGGAGCGCGCCGAACCGGACGATGTGATGGCGGTCATTCGGGCCATGGGACAAGCCTCGCGCCAAGGGGCTATGGCGCTGTGGCGCTGCGGCGCTATGCCATGCGCCGCGGCCAGTTGTTCTCCCCCACCTGCGAACCCTGGTCGATTCCAGATACCAAAACGACGGTTGCATTGCCTACGATGTAGCTGAAGATCCATTTGATCCTGGGCTTATTCGCTTTTCCGAATTGTGGCCGGATGATG
>CAIQEX010000308.1 GCA_903870955.1 uncultured beta proteobacterium | reverse complement strand
TTGTTTTCCCGGCAACCGCTCCCTAGACACGTAATCATCCCTCTTGCAAAGAGGGAAAAACATTGGCATACTTAGCAGCATGAATGCTGCTAAGTACGAAGATGCAATGCGAGGCTGTAAATGAGCCGCTCCAGAATGCAAATTGCAAAGGCGGACATCGTCAATCACTTCGACGAACTCCCTGAGCATGTGCTGAAGTTAAAAGACATCCGAACAGCATTGACCGAGCAGAGAGCTTTCTGGCGATTGGCGCAAAACACCACGTCAGCACAATTTGTAAGCTTTCTGGTGAAGCATTCGAAACTCAAGCTATATGACTTCCCATTCCCACAGCGGGGTGAGAAATGCTATGTCTGGGGTGACGTACCACTCATGAGAATCTTGTTAAGCCTGAAAAAAGGCTTGCACTTCAGCCACTACACAGCAATGCGAATACATGGTTTGACAGAACAAGTGCCAAATTCTGTGTATCTAACTAGCGTACGGACTAACGGTCACCCGACAGATCGAGAGAAGATTAGCCAATTAGAGATTGATGATGCATTCAAGCAACCGGCTCGAATCTCCAGCAATTGGGTTGAACATGAAAACAAAAGAATCTTCCTTCTCAATGGTGCCGACTCGGGTAATCAGGGCGTCGTCAGTCAGTCAGCCAATGATGATGACGGCAGAGAAGTCACAGTCAGAGTAACCAACATCGAACGCACCTTGATAGATGCGACCGTAAAGCCGATATATGCGGGAGGTATTTTTGAAGTGGCCAAAGCTTTCGCCTTAGCGCGCGAAAGACTATCGGTAAACAAACTGATATCGATGGTCCGTAATCTTGGCTATGTGTACCCATACCACCAGGCAATCGGATACTACTTAGAGAGGGCTGGGTACAAATCTAGCCAACTTGACATAGTCCGTCGACTACCCATGCAGAATGACTTTTATTTAAGCCACGATATGGGAGAAACACGGTACGAACCAACCTGGCGTTTATTTCTGCCAAATGGGTTTTAGCCGGTCGATCAAAGCCAACGTGTATTTGAAATAGTAGTCAAAGGCCTCAAGTTGGAAATCACTTGCGACGGTGTCCTTCACAGCGAAAAACCCCGTCAAATGAAATTCATAAGTATCTGTCACCTTCCCTAAGAACTCCAAGGGAACCTTCTTCATGGCAAACATGGAGACAAGAGTTTCGCGAACTGTTTCAGTCGTGAAATCTAACTTTAAGGCATCCATCAGGACAAAGATATCGACAAAATCTTTGGGCCGGGCGCTACCTGCGCGGTCCCTTTTAATGAACGGTCCGTATTCCGGCATCTGCTGGCAGATGGCCCGAAGTTTTTCGCAAACAATCATTTCTGGCGAGTAGACATAAATCACGTATCCATCAAAGTCGACTCGCTGCTTGCCCCCGACGTACTCAAAGCGACTTATATCAATGAGAAATTTTGGGCCCTGCCCGAGATTGATTGCCCTCCTTCTTAGTTCTTCCAGATTGGCTGAATACTGGGTAAAAATATCAGCCGATGCCAACTTGAACTCAAGACCATAACCACCCCAAAAGTGCTTCATGTCATCAGAGATTGCTTTGGGTTTTTCAAGCATCTTGAAGTCAAACACTTCGTATCCGTTAGAACGGAACGTTTCCGACAAAATACTCGAAATACGTTCCCCAATCTTTGAAATATCGCCACCAAAGTCTTGTTGCAGCGAGAAGTCGAGATCCACTGAAGAACGAGCACTTATCTTATGCACAAGTGCCATTGCGTTTCCGCCCTTGAGCACTAATTCTTCAAGTAAATCATCGTCGGAAAACATGGCTTGCACAGCCCATATCTTGATCCTATCAAGCAGTTTTTGAAAGTCTTCAGGTTTTGGTTTTGGTTTTGGCTTATTCATTTCCTACTCTTGATCTGAATTCATAGCTACCCGAAAAAATATGGCTATAGCCAGGTAGCGCAGTTCCTTCGAGAAGTCATACTCCATTGGAGGCCTATCTGGCGCGCTTCCCAAAAGAATACAGCACTCCCGTCGTCGCTGGCCCAAACATGCCGAAGGGCCGGATGTTGTGACTGACCGCTATCGCGGGCTAAGCCGATTGTGACTCTCGGTTTGAGTCTTGCACATCCACCATGTGGAGGAGATCGTTGAACGACTGCTATCTGGGGCATTACCGGAGTCCGCGAAGCTGAACTGAACGTCAACAATGGGCACGATTCCGAAGCTCACGAAGTGCTTCTATCTGGGATCGTAATGGACTGCCCTAAAGCCGACTGTCGTAAGCACCCGCAATCGCGGCCTATTTGACTTCCGAATGTACCGCGTGAAAGGCAGCAACCAGTGCCCCAGAGCCATGCACCCGAGGACACTCTCAAGGCTCAAGGCAATCCCGACACAACCTCTACCCGGGGATGCTTGAACCTTTTCGCGCCCACCCCCAAGGTGCCAGGGCTATGGCGGGAGACGATTTGTGGTACTCCACCATGAGGCGCCCGGCATTGCCCTTGCACCGCAGCGAGCGGATGAGTGAAGTGCGTGCGCGAAGTGACCTATGGCTTGGCGCGCTGCGCCCTGCGCCTGGCGAACTTGATGGCCTCAAACCAGACCACGCTGGACAAACCAATTCCGGCGGCACTCAGCACATCACCGATCTGCAGCGGTGCAAACAAGAACAGGCCCGACACCCAGGGCTGGTACAGCGTCAGGGCCAACAAACCGGTGGTGAGGCCAGCCACCATCCAGAGGGCACGATTCGGCACCTGCAGGGTCGCCCACAGCGAGGCCGTGCTGCTACGGTTCGAAAATATCAGTGCCAAATTGCCCATCACCAGCGTGGTGAAAGCAAATGCCCGCGCGGCTGGTTCAACCAACCAACCGGAGCCCCAGGCGTAAGCGCCCATGACCGCCAACAGCACCACCAGCCCCTGCAACAAGGCCAGTACCAGCGTGGTTCCGGCAAACAGCGGCGCCTGCGGATCACGCGGGGGGCGCTGCATGACGTCGGCCTCTGAAGGTTCGTTCTCAAACACCATGGAGCAAGCCGGATCAATCACCAGCTCCAGAAACGCGATGTGCAAGGGATACATCAGCGTCGGCCAACCCAGCAGCACCGGCAACAAGGCCGCACCGGCAATCGGCACATGCACCGCCAGGATGTAGGACATCGACTTGCGCAGGTTGTCAAAAATGCGCCGACCCAGCCGCACCGCTCCGACGATGGAGGCAAAGTTGTCGTCCAGCAGCACCAGCGATGCCGCCTCGCGTGCCACATCCGTACCGCGCCCGCCCATTGCCACGCCCACATGGGCGGCCTTGAGCGCGGGTGCGTCATTCACGCCGTCGCCCGTCATGGCGACGATCTCGCCGTTGGCCTTGAGTGCCTGCACAATGCGCAGCTTTTGCTGCGGGGAAATACGGGCACAAACGCGCACCGTGCGCATGCGCTGCTGCAACTGTGCGTCACTCAGTTCGGCAAGATCAGTGCCGGTCAACACCTGCCCCACCTCGGTCACGTCGATGTGGGCGGCGCGGGCAATGGCCCGTGCCGTTGCCGGATAGTCGCCGGTGATCATGACCACCCGAATGCCCGCGCTTTGGCAGTGCTGCACAGCTTCAGGTATGCCGGTACGTAACGGATCGGCCAAACCGAGCAGGCCGACAAATTCAAACTCAAAGTCGTGCGCAAGCGCCGGCCAGTGCTCGCCTGTAAAGCGCGCCTGCGCCACACCCAACACACGCAGGCCCTTGGCCGCCATGCTGTCGACTGCCGCATTGAGTTGAACCAGCGCGCCCGCATCCAGGTGGCACAGGTCGAAGATGGCCTCGGGCGCCCCTTTGGCGGCCACGCTATGGACACCGCCTGGCCCCTCGCCGATGGCCGCGCGCCAGACATGGGACATCGCGCGCAATTGCGACGTCAGTGCGTATTCCTGGACCAGATTCCAATCCCGGTGCAGGTGCTCCGTGCCCTGCAAGAAATGCTGCCCCAGGCGATGAAAGGCCTTCTCCATCGGGTCATAGGGGTCGCTCACACTGGCCAGAATGGAATACTCCACCAGCAAATGAAAAGCCTCCGGCAGTTCAACGCTGGTCGCGTAATCCACCGTCAGGCTTTCCCCGGCAACCGCCTCCCGCGTGGGCACATAGAGTTCCGATACGGTCATTCGGTTCTCAGTCAGTGTGCCGGTCTTATCGGCGCACAGGACCGAAGTTGCGCCCAGAGTTTCGATGGCTGCAATGCGGCGTGTCAGCACCTGCTGCCTGGACAAACGCCAGGCCCCGAGCGCGGGTATCACGGTCAGC
>CAIQEX010000307.1 GCA_903870955.1 uncultured beta proteobacterium | reverse complement strand
TGTAAAGGATGGATTCCAGCGCCTCTGGTCCATGATCGTGCTGACCGTGCGCAGATGCTGTGCGTGACCAGAAAACAAAAGCGTTTCGTTGGGGAATGTAAAGAGTCGATGGGTGACGCTTTCCCACAATTGCTCGGGCACTGCCGCAAACGGTTGGTCTGGGCATTCCATTGCGTTTAGCAATCCGCCACAAAATAGCCGGTCGCGCCAGGCAAAACTAAGACAAGTTGCGGTGTGACCTGGAGTAGGCCATACACCTACCGATTCATTGCCAAATGGTAAGGATTGGCCATCGTTAGGCCGGTGTGCGCGCACCGGTGCATCACCCTGTATCAGTGGTGCCCCCAGTTGGGCCAACTCCGGCGATTCCTCAGGGTGAAGATTGTCGTGGTGATGCGTGCGCAATACCCACCGTAAGTGCAGGTCGTACTCTGCCAGCAGAGCCGAGAGCACGCCCAGATCGCGGCCGTGTGGATCAATCAGAACGGCCTCTTTGGCATGCACGTCAGCCAGCAGATAGGTCAGCTCACCGCTGGATTCGTCATGCAGCATGCGGAAGTACATATCAGGCGACCCAACGCAAGCCTACCGCCAGCACCAGGCCGCCCGCGCAAGACCAACCGGAAAACAATAGCTTCCATCCGACTGCACGCGGCACAAAACCTACCCCATGCACTAATCCAGCACTCATGGCCCAAAAAAGCGCAAGGATAAAACCATGGTCGACGCTGCCGTTGTTACGTGCGAGAAGCAGGGGATAGATAGTGCCTGCTAGCATGATGGCAAGTGCAACGAACAGACTGGGAAAGTGCATGGCGCTTGAAGCAGGCGTCGTGGCTACTGCGTCACTTGATGTCACGGCTTCTTGCCCTTTTGCGCGGCTGCGCGCGCATCTTCGTTCTCGCCCCACATAGCATTCAAAATGGCGAGCAAGACGGCAAAGCCGACGCCAAGAATCCAAGCAAAGTACCACATGTTGATTCCTATCTCAGCACTCAGGCTGCGTTGTCTTCACCGATCAGCAACTTGCTGGCGCTGAGGTATTTGTGAGGTGGCACTTCCAGGTTGGTGGGTGCCGGTTTGTTCTTGAAAACCCTGCCCGCCAGGTCGAAGGTGGAGCCGTGGCAGGGGCAGAAGAAGCCGCCGGTCCAGTCCGCGCCTACACTGGGGTTGTTACTGCCCTTGGGAACAGAATTGGGTGAGCAGCCCAAGTGGGTGCAAATGCCCACAGCGACCAGGTATTCGGGATTGATAGAGCGGTGGTCATTTTGGGCATATGCCGGTTGTTGCTCACGCTCCGATCCGGGATCCACCAGTTTGTCAGTCAGGGTAGCCAGCCCTGCCAGCATCTCAGGAGTACGGCGCAATATCCAGACAGGTTTGCCACGCCACTCCACCATTTTGGTTTCGCCTGGTGCCAAACCACTGATATCCACCTCCACACTGGAGCCCATGGCACGGGCTCGCTCGCTGGGTGCAAAGCTGGACACAAATGGCACGGCCGTAGCCGCAAGAGCAACTCCAGCCAGAGTGCCGGTCATCAGCACCCATTTACGGCGCTCTTCGTCTTGTTCGGTCGGGTTAGTAAGCTGCATGGTCGTTCTCTCTGACGTAGGCCGCCGTCACTTTGCCCCGCATGACGCGATAAGCCCAGGACGTATAAAAAATGATGAGAGGCATAAAAAGCATCGTGGCCCAGAACATGATGCCTAGCGTCAGGTGGCTGGAAACACTATCCCACACGGTCAGACTGGCTTGCGGCATGGAACTCGACGGCATGATGAAGGGGAACATCGATGCACCCGCCGTGCCAACGACTCCGAGCACCGCCAGCGAGGAGGCCACGAAAGCGCTGAGGGTTAAGCGCAGGCGCAACAGGACAGCGGCCAGCAGCGCACCGCCAAT
>CAIQEX010000306.1 GCA_903870955.1 uncultured beta proteobacterium | reverse complement strand
GGATCTGGATTGCACGAACTGGACGATGCGCCCGGCGGCCTCTACGCATTCTTCGGTCTCGGCGACCAAAGCCATGCGGATGCGGCCTGCTCCCGGATTGCTTCCATGCACTTCACGCGCCAGAAAGCTGCCCGGCAATACAGTCACATTGTAATTTGCGAGCAGGTCGCGCGCGAAGTCCGTGTCACTTCCCTGCACCTTGGCCCACAAATAAAAGCCGGCGTCCGGCAAGGCCACGTCCATCACGGCGGACAGCATGGGGGTCACCTGGGCAAACTTGGCCCGGTATTTGGCCCGGTTTTCAACCACATGGGCCTCGTCATTCCAGGCCGCAATGCTGGCGGCCTGCACCACCGGGCTCATGGCACTGCCGTGGTAGGTGCGGTAGAGCAAAAACTGCTTGATCCATGCCGCGTCACCGGCGCAGAAGCCACTGCGCATCCCGGGCACATTGCTGCGCTTGGAAAGGCTGGTGAACGAAACCAGATTTTTGAAATCAGGTCGTCCCAATTTGGCGGCTGCCTCCAGCCCACCAAGCGGCGGTTCGTCACGGAAATAGATTTCGCTGTAGCACTCGTCCGATGCAATCACAAAGCCAAAGCGGTCACTCAGATCAAACAACTTGGCCCATTCCGACAACGGCATCACCGCACCAGCGGGATTTCCAGGGCTGCAAACAAATAGCAGTTGGGTGCGCGCCCAAACCGAGTCGGGCACGCTGTCCCAGTCCTGGGCGAAATTTCGCGCCGGGTCTGAAGGCACAAAGTACGGCTCGGCATTGGCCAGATAGGCCGCACCTTCATAGATTTGGTAGAACGGGTTCGGGCACACCACCAACGCGGGTTGGCCGTCTTCACGGGGTTGGAGCACGGTCTGCGCAAAGGCAAACAAGGCTTCGCGTGAACCATTCACGGGCAAAACCTGGGCACTCTCCAATGTCAATGCATAACGCCGCTGCATCCAGTCGACGATGGCCGCTCGCAAGGACGGGTCGCCTGCCGTGGCCGGATACACCGACAGCCCACCGCTATTTAAAATTGCATTGCAATAAGCCTGTTTGACCAGATCCGGTGCTGCGTGGCGCGGCTCGCCAATGCCCAGACTGATGGGGGCAAAGTCCGGGTTTGGCTGAACTTGTGAAAATAGCTGGCGAAGTCGCTCAAAAGGGTAGGCCTGCAGGCGCAACAAATTGGGGTTCATGGGCCGGAATTATGTCTGAGCATTGGATAAACTCTGCTGCGTATGACTTTAGAGGTAACTTTGCCGCTAAATGAGAGAGGACCTATGACAACTCCATTGCCCAACGCCAGCGTGCGCTATCTGGACACCCAGCTGGCCCTGTCACAAATCGGCGATGAAGAAGCCATGAATGGCATGCTGGTGATGCTGCAGGACACGCTCACCACCGATATTCCCTTGATCGATGGCTATTTGCGCCAAGGCGATGTTGTCCGCGCCAATGGCTTGTTGCATTCGCTCAAGGGCTTCATCCCCATTTTTTCCCCGCCCGACCTGTGCGCCCATGTGGTGCGGGTTGAAGCCCTGAGCAAGGATAGCCAAAGCACCACGGTTGCACCAGCCTTTGTGGAGTTGAAACCGCAACTGGAACAACTGTTGGCGGAGGTGCGTGCCCATCTGTTAACTGTTGCGTCCTGAATCGCTGAAGGAGGCTGTCACCATGGATGTCAAAAGAGCCCGCGTGGTCGTTGTCGAAGACGAAAAGATTATGAGCACTTTCGTTCTGGGTAGTCTGCGCCGCCTCGGTATATTGGATCTTTTTGCCTTTGACAATGGGGCGTCCGCACTGCGCGAAATTGTCGCTCTCAAGCCCGATCTCATCATTACGGACGTGCACATGCAACCTATGGGCGGGCTGGAGTTTGTGAGAAACATGCGAACCTCGGCAAACTCGCAAATTTCAAATACACCGGTGATTTTTCTAAGCGCTGACTCCAGTGCTGCCACCGTTGGTGAGGCTTTGCCCCTGGGCGTAGCAGGCTACCTGGTGAAACCACCAAGCTTGGCCGCGCTGGATGCCAAAATTGAGCTGGCGCTGAACGGACCCAAGGCAAACAAGTAGTGGTCCGCACGCGCAGGGGTGGCGTAGGCATGCACGGTATCATCAAGCCTGTGGCCGCCCTGGGGTGGCTTGATAAAACCCAATGAAATCAAAGCTAATCCCGTCTCGTGCGTCTTAATTCAATCAAGTTATCGGGCTTTAAGTCCTTTGCCGAACCGACCAACTTTCTGCTGCCCGGGCAACTGGTAGGCGTGGTCGGGCCGAACGGCTGCGGCAAATCCAACATCATGGACGCGGTTCGGTGGGTTCTGGGTGAAAGCAAGGCCAGCGAGTTGCGCGGCGAGTCCATGCAGGACGTGATTTTTAACGGCACGAATACGCGCAAGCCCGCCAGCCGCTCCAGTGTGGAGCTGGTGTTTGACAACGCCGACCACCGGGCCGGGGGCCAATGGGGACAGTTTGGCGAGATCGCCGTCAAGCGCGTGCTGACGCGCGATGGCGGCTCCAGCTATTTCATCAATAACCAGCCGGTACGCCGTCGGGATGTGCAGGACGTCTTTCTGGGCACCGGCTTGGGGCCACGCGCTTACGCGATCATCGGCCAGGGCACGATCAGCCGCATCATTGAATCCAAACCCGAAGAATTGCGCCTGTTCCTGGAGGAGGCCGCTGGCGTCTCCAAATACAAGGAGCGCCGCCGCGAAACCGAGAATCGCCTTTCTGACACGCGCGAAAATCTGACACGGGTAGAGGACATCTTGCGCGAGCTCAATGCCAACCTCGAAAAGCTCGAAAAGCAGGCCGAGGTAGCCAAAAAATACAACACACTTCAAGCAGAAGTCACGCAAAAGCAGCACCAGCAATGGTTCCTCAAGCGCGCCGAGGCGCTGGCGGACCAGACCAAGGTGCAAACCGATGGTCTTGCGGCTGTCAATGCACTCGAAGCCCG
>CAIQEX010000305.1 GCA_903870955.1 uncultured beta proteobacterium | reverse complement strand
TGACCGCCGCGGGTCTGGCCAATGTCTTTGGCGTGTACCTCCTGGGCGTGGTGGTCACGCCGATGGCCGGGCGCTTCATCGTGCGCTATGGGTTTTTGCGCTCGGTGCTGATTTCGCTGGCCCTGTCTGCCACCGGCTTGTTGCTCACCTTGCTGCCCTTTCTGCTGGCGGTGATTGCCGGGCTGGCGGTGTGCTCCAGTGCCGTGTTTATCTGCCAGTCGGCCACCATCAGCCACATTGCCGACAATGTGACCGAGGGCCGCTCGCTGGCCACTGGCATCTACTACTTCAGCTATTACGCCGGGGGTGCGGCGGGCAGTTGGGTCGCCGGTCTGGCCTTTGAGGGCTGGTCGTGGCCGGGCTCGGTGCTTTCCATCATTCTGTTTCAAGTGCTGGCGGCCACTATTGCGGTGACCAAATTAGGGTCTTCTCGGCGCAGCAACGCGTAGGCTTTCTAGCGTTGCGTCAAATGCCGGGTGCAGGATACGAACTATCATCCCTCCCTATTCAAAGTGCCACGAGGCGCTATTAATTTAAGGAATAAGCAACATGGGCGCGCAGTGGAAAGCAAAAGGTAAAGATCTGGCAGCCAACGCCAGAGGCAAGTTGTTCACCAAGCTGGTCAAGGAAATCACCGTGGCCGCACGCAATGGCGCCGACCCCGCCAGCAACGCGCGCTTGCGCCTGGTGGTGGAGCAGGCACGCAAAGTTTCCATGCCCAAGGACACGCTGGACCGGGCCTTGAAAAAAGGTTCGGGCGTTGGCGACGATGCCACGCAGTACGAGCGCGTCATGTACGAGGGCTTTGCCCCGCACCAGGTGGCGGTGATGGTCGAGTGCCTGACCGACAACGTCAAACGCACAGCGCCCGAAATGCGCGTGCTGTTTCGCAAGGGACAGCTTGGCACCTCCGGCTCCGTGGCCTGGGACTTTGACCATCTGGGCATGATCGAAGCCGCCCCCACGGCACCCGGCATTGATGCCGAAACCGCAGCCATCGAGGCTGGTGCACAAGATCTGGAACCCGGCGAAGAGGGCAACACCCTGTTTCTGACCGACCCCGCCGAGCTGGACCTGGTCAGCCGTGCGCTACCGGCGCAGGGCTTTAACGTGCTTTCGATGAAGCTGGGCTACAAGCCCAAGAACCCGGTTGACCCGACCAGCCTGAGCCCCGAAGCGCTGGAAGAAGTCGAAGCCTTCCTGGCCGCTATCGATGCACACGATGACGTGCAAGAGGTTTACGTCGGCTTAGCAGGCTGAATATGACCCCCACGCTTGCCACTGCGTGTGGTGCGCTGCCCCCCGAGGGGGCGCATTTCGCCTTGGGGCGGCCCGGCGGCGAAACCTGACCCCCACGCTTGCCTATAAGGACTTCCTCCTTTAGTCAAACGCTCAATCTCACCGAACTGGATCGCTTAAGCGATCCAGTTCGGAACCTGCTTCGTTTGATTCAATCGGTTGGTGTTGTGCGTTTGAGTTGCCAAAGAACAAGGTTGTGGACAGCAAGCCTATAAACGGTCATTTTTTGCTGCATCTATTGCAGCGGACCCTGATGAAAGACGCGCGCCAGGGGCTCCATTCACTGCTCAGGCTTTTAGCCAACCACTTGACTTCTTGTCCTTGGCGAACGTTCGAGCATTCCCCGGCGCAGGTCCAAACCTATTCCCATCAACTGCAGCACATCACACGGCGGTAGTTTCTTATGCCTTCAGTTGGCTCGTTCAAGCCGGAACTTTGAAGCCATCCCCAAGGCGAAGGGCGGCCCAGCACATGCGGGCGTTTTTGGCCGCAATGGCGACCACGGCCTTGCCGTAGCCCCGGCGCTCCTTGAGCTGCAAGGCCCAGCGACTGACCGGGTCCTCTTTGTTTCTCGCAGTCATCAGCATGGCCCGGGCTCCCAGAACCAGCAACGTTCGCAAGTAACTGTCGCCTGCCTTGGTAATGCGCCCCAGTTTGGCTTTGCCGCCAGAGCTGTTTTGTCGCGGCACCAGACCCAACCAGGCGCTGAATTGTCGTCCACTCTCAAAGTCGTGCCCATTCCCAACACTGGCCAAGATGGCGGTGGCCGTGGTCGGCCCTATCCCACGCAACTGCATCAGCCGCTGGGCCTGTGCGTCATCACGGGCGAGCTGCTGAATGGTTCTTTCGTTGAGCGCTATGCGCTCCTCCAAGCGGCTGAGTTCGCTGAGCATGTCGCCTATGACCATGTTGCAAGGCCCCGGAAGATCCTCCAGCACCTGGTGCACACCTTGTTTGAATGCCGTCTGCGACTTGGGCAGAACAATCCCGAGCTCACTGAGCAAGCCGCGCATGCGGTTGACCAACGCCGTTCGCTCACTCACATAACCCTGTTGTGCTCTGTGAATAAACAGCTGGCTTTGCTGCTCTATGGTTTTGATGGGAACAAAGCGCATGTTCGGGCGAGTTACCGCCTCACAAATCGCCGCAGCATCGGCTGCATCGTTCTTGCCGTGCTTGCCCGACATGCGGTAAGGCGCCACAAACTTGGGCGCCATGATCCGAACCGTGTGGCCCAACTTCTGGAACTCGCGCGCCCAGTGGTGGGCACCCGAGCAGGCCTCCATGCCAATCAGGCAAGGTGGCAACTTGGCAATGAGTTCCAGCAGCTTGGCCCGGCGAACCTCGGGTCTGACAAGCTCAGGCTTGCCCGATACGCCAACCCCATGCACAGCAAAAACAGACTTTGCCAGATCTATTCCAACCGTTACGATAGCCATGGACTTCTCCTTTCGAGTGAGTAGATGAGACGTTGAAACCCCATCTTGGCACTCTGTTGCCGCTTGCCGCAATGCGGCTAGCTCGGAATGGGGAAGTCCCTTTCATTCACTGCGTGTGGCTCTCTGCCCCCTCAGGGGGCTAACCTGGCTTGGGGCGGCCCTGCGCCAGGTTTCCCCCCCCCTCGCTGCGCATAGCCCCTGCAATTTGCAGGGGGTGCGCAAAGTACTACAGTGACGTCCTATGAAAAATGTTTTGATATTGGGCGGCACGGGTTTTGTTGGCAGCCACGTTTGTGAAAAATTGGTGCGCGCCGGCTGGACGGTGACGGTTGCGACCCGCCGTCGCAGCAATGCGCGCAACGTGATGCATTTGCCGTCGCTGACCATTCAGGAACTCGATGTGCACGATGAAGCGGCGCTGGGGCGCATTGCACACGGGCAAGATGCGGTGGTCAATCTGGTGGCTATTCTGCATGGCACCCAAGCCGCGTTCGACAAAGTGCATGTTGAACTGCCGCAAAAGATTGCCAATGTTTGCAGCAGAGCCGAAGTGGGCCGACTGGTACATGTCAGCGCACTGGGGGCGACCACTCAAAACCCGGGTTCGCTCCCATCCATGTATCTGCGAAGCAAAAGTATGGGCGAAGTTGTTTTGCTGGCTGGCTGCAGTCAACTGGCGCTGACCGTTCTGCGACCCAGCGTGATTTTCGGTCAGGGTGACCAGTTTTTGAACGTTTTCGCCAGCTTGCAAAAGCTCTTTCCGTTCATGCCATTGGCAGGTGCTGGCGCGCGTTTCCAGCCGGTATGGGTGGAGGACGTGGCCACGGCCGTTGTGAAGGCGCTGGAGCGCGGCGGCAGCGGGGTTCAGACCCTGGAAGCGTGCGGACCCGAGGTCTTCACTCTGAAGCAATTGGTGGAACTTTCGGCCAATTTGGCCGGCATCAACCGGGGCCATGGTCGTCCGGTGTTTGCCATCCCGCGTTGGGCTGGTGATTTGCAAGCCCGCATGATGGAATTGATGCCCGGCGCACCCCTGATGAGCCGGGACAACCTGGCTTCCATGGAGGTGCCCAATGTGGCGACGCCGGGTAAGCCAGGCTTGTCTGCCTTGGGTATCCAGGCCGCAGCCTTGCGACCCATCGCCGCCGACTACCTCACGCAAGGCGCCTCATGGCATGCCTTGCTAGGTGTACGCCGCGGTGGTCAACGCAAGACTTGAGG
>CAIQEX010000304.1 GCA_903870955.1 uncultured beta proteobacterium | reverse complement strand
TTTAGTTGTGACGAAAGCCACAACATGCCTCGCGACTTTCCCATTAATGACGCAGAAGCCGGATTGTTTCACCAATAATTTGTTTGCAATAAATTTACGGTTCTTCGTCAATTTCACTGGGATTTTTCCCTTGCTGCGGGACAATCCAGTGATTCAATATTTCCAGCTTGAGCATGAAAGATACTGCGCTGTATGAGCATCTTCTTGGACTGAAGGCCCCATGGTCTGTCAAGAAGGTTGACCTGTCCCTTGCTGACCAGCGAGTGGTGGTCGAAGTAGTTTTGAAGAAGGGTCAGGTCTGGGGCGACCCCACCGACGCTACCAAGAGGGCGCATATCAATGGTTGGACCGAGCGCCAATGGCGTCACCTCGATACCTGCCAATTCGAGACCATCATCAAGGCGCGCATTCCCCAGCTCAAATTCAGTGACGGCACGGTCGAAGAATTGACGGTGCCCTGGGCAGAGCGTTACAGCCGGGTTACCACCTTGATGGCTGCGTTCGTTATCAAACTGCTTGAGGCATGTCCCACCACGCAAGCAGTCTGCACGCTCACCCGACTGTCCTGGGGTACGGTCAACGCCATCTTGGTCAGCGCAGTGGAGCGCGGGATGTTGCGGCGTACGGAGGAAGAGATTTCGTATCTTGGTATCGATGAGAAGAGCTCTGAGAGGGGGCACACTTACGCCACCATACTGACTGACATTGACCGCTCGCGCGTACTCGACTTGGTGCCTGAGAGGAAGCTGGTGGCGGCCGTGAGCTTGTTGGAAACGCTTACTCCAGCGCAACGCATATCGGTCAAGGCGGTGGCCATGGACATGTGGCCGGCGTACATGAGTGCGGCCAGGCAATGCATGCCCCAGGCGGACATCGTGCATGACAAGTTCCACGTTTCCAAGTACCTCAGTGAGGCAGTTGATGCAGTGAGAAAGCAGGAGCACAAAAGGCTGTCCCAAGCTGGAACCTCGCCATTGGCGGGCAGCAAATGGTCCTGGTTGAAAAGTTACCCGGATGGTCGAAGTGCTGAAGCCGTTTCGTTTCGTGCATTGAACCAGCTCAACCTGAAGACGAGTCGGGCCTGGTGTATCAAGGAGAACTTCAGCCAGTTCTGGAGCTACAGCTACAAGGGTGCGGCCAAACGCTTCTTCAAAGCCTGGTCGAACAACGCCGTGAGAAGTCGCCTGGAGCCGGTGAAGAAGGTCGTCAAGATGCTGCGCCGCCACGAGGAAGGGTTGCTCAACTACAGCCAACATGGAATTAGCAACGCCTGCGCAGAAGGCTTCAATAGTGCCATCCAGCTTATCAAAGCCAATGCGCGCGGGTTCCGCAACTTCACTAACTACCGGGCAAGGATACTGTTTCATTGTGGCAAGCTGAATTTAGCTATGGCTTGAAAATTCACAGTGAATTCAACGAAGCTCCAAATTTACAACAAGGCGTGCGTACTGGTCGGCCAAAGCGGCGTAGGTTTTACTGATTTTTTCTGCATGGCGATGCGGCTCCATGATGCGGCATTGACAAGGTTACACGTGCAGTCCCCATGTGCTGTCTTAGCACGCACCAAGGCGAGGTAGTTCTGCATCAACGCGAGTGTTCCAGTAACATCGGTTCCTCGCAATATTTCATAGCCACTGCCGCCGCCCGCATTGGGTGTCGCATTGAAGACGCCGGGCCAATTCATGCGACTAACAACGTCCGCCGCCCACTGCGCATCGTCTGAACGCAATTCCAATGAACCCGATTCGGCAACGGACCGGCGAAACTGAGCTTCGTAAGCCGCAGTAGGTATCTCGATCGCCTCGTCCTTAAGTTTGTCACCGCGACGAACAAACACGCAGGTCGCTAGCGGCTCAGGCAATG
>CAIQEX010000303.1 GCA_903870955.1 uncultured beta proteobacterium | reverse complement strand
GTGGCCAATCCGGAGACCTATATTGGCCCGGGTCTGCCGCCGTTTTTCATTCAGCACGGCGACGCCGATAGTATCGTGCCGTTCCAGCAGTCGGTGAATTTCGCCGCCAAAATGGAAGCCCAAAAAATGTCTCTTGAAATCCTGCCGGGTGCCGGCCACGGAGACCCCGCTTTTCAAACTCCGGCAAATATTCAAAAGGTGCTGGATTTTCTGGACCTTCACCTGGCGCCCGGAGCCTAGCCAAAGATCTCGAAACTACTGGGCCTTAGAGCCGGCTCTCGCCATCACCATGGAAAATCGATGCGCGGGCAGAATCGACTGACAGGTTCAAGGCGTCGCCCACGTGGTAGTTGGTTGCACTTTCGGTGTGGATGCTCATGGTCTGGCCCTGGCAGTCCACCCAGATGATCTGGTGCGCGCCCATGGGCTCCACCAACTTGACTTTGCCGGGCACGGTATCCGCGCCACTTTCACCCGCCAGCTGGATGTGTTCAGGGCGAATGCCCAGGATGACTTCCTGCCCGTGCTGCGGCGCTGCCAGAAATGGATAGGCCGATACGTTCAGCGCAAATTCACCCGCTTGCACGCTGGTGTGGCCGCCAGCGACTGCCAGGTTTCCCTTGACGAAGTTCATGCTGGGCGAGCCCAAAAATCCCGCCACAAAGACATTGTTGGGCTTGCCATAGACCATGGAGGGCGTGTCGATCTGTTGAATCTTTCCAAAACGCATCACCGCGATCCGGTCCGCCAAAGTCATGGCTTCCACCTGGTCGTGCGTCACGTAGATCATGGTGGCATTCAGGTTCTGGTGCAGCTCCTTGAGCTCGCGCCGCAACTCGGCACGCAGCTTGGCGTCCAGGTTGGAGAGCGGTTCGTCGAACAGGAATACCTTGGCATCGCGCACCAGCGCACGGCCAATCGCCACGCGTTGGCGTTGGCCACCCGAGAGTTGCGAGGGTCTGCGTTTGAGCAGGTCTTTGAGTTGCAACATTTCGGCGGCGCGGTTCACCCGTTTTGCAATCTCGGCCTTGTCGACGCGTGCCACGCGCAGGCCAAACGACATATTGAGCTCCACGTTCATGGTGGGGTAGAGCGCATACGACTGGAAAACCATGCCGATGTCACGGTCCTTGGGATCGGCCCAGGTGACGTCTTTGTCGCCAATGATGATCTGGCCATCGTTGACATCGTAGAAGCCGGCAACGGAGTGAAGCAGGGTCGACTTGCCGCAGCCCGATGGCCCCAGCAGGACCAGAAATTCACCGTCGTGGACTTGCAGATTCATGGACTTGAGGATGCTGTTGCCCCCCAAAACAATATCGAGATCTTTGATATGGACGCTGGCCATGGTGGTTCTTTGTTGTGATGGGTGAAAAGAGAGGTTTAGCCTTTGACGGCACCTGCGGCAATGCCACGGACGAACCAACGCCCGGAGAAGAAGTACACCGCCAACGGCACCATGGAAGTCAGGATCGTGGCCGCCATATCGATGTGGTAGCGGCGCTCACCAAACGTGGTGTTCACCAGGTTGTTGAGCTGCACCGTCATCGGGTAGTTGTCCTTGCCGGCAAAGATCAGCCCGAACAGGTAGTCGTTCCAGATGCCGGTGACTTGCAGAATCGTGGCCACGATCAGCATGGGCGTGCCCATGGGCAGCATCAACTGCAGGAAGATGCGCCAGAAGCCACCGCCATCAATGCGTGCGGCCTTGAACAACTCCTGCGGAACCGAGACGTAGTAGTTGCGAAACAGCAGCGTCAACACCGGCATGCCGAAGATGCAGTGCACCAGCAAAATGGCCCAGTAGGTGTTGTAGAAGCCGCCCATGCGGAACCAGGACACCAGCGGGTAGATCATGACCTGGAAGGGCACAAACGCGCCCAGCATAAGAATGGCAAACAGCATGTCGCCCCATTTGGAGCGCCAGAAGCTCAGGGCGTAGCCGTTGAGTGCACCCAGAAAAACCGACAGGACCGTGGCGGGCACCACCAGACGCACCGAGTTCCAGAAGCCCCCCTGAATACCTTCACAGGCGACCGAAATACAGGCGGTGGACCAGGCTTCATGCCAGTTGCCGAACTGCGCATCGCGGGGCAAGGCAAACAGCAGCGCCTCGCGCACTTCCGGCCCCGTCTTCAGGGACGTGACAACCATCACGTAGAGGGGGAGCAGAAAGAAGGCCGATACGCTGATCAGGAAGCCATACACCCCCAGGCGCGCAGGCGTGAAAGCACTGCGGCGCGGGCGTGCCGTTTTGGCAGGTAGGGAAACAGGTGAATTCATGGCATGTGTGCTTTGGGTGTGCTTCGGTTGTACTTTTGTTGAGCTTTTAGTGGCCGGCGTTCAGTTGGGCCTGGACTTTGGAGCGCCAGTACAGCAACGGCGTCAGCACGGTAAAGACCGTGATCAGCATGACGACGGAGGCCGCCGACGCCAGCGCGATGTTGCTGCGCTCAAACAGGTGATCAATGATGAATTTGGCGGGTACCTCACTGGCATCACCCGGGCCACCATGGGTCATGATGGCCACGATGTCAAAGGTCCGGACCAGTGCCACGGCCAGCAACACAAAGGAGGTGGCAAATGCCGGGCCAATTTGCGGCAACACGATGCTGAAGTAGTAGCGCGGTTTGGACACGCCCTCGAGCCGGGCGGCTTTCCATTGTTCTTCGTCGACACCGCGCAGGGCGGCCAGAATGATGGCCATGGTCGTGCCCGAGCCTTGCCAGACCATGGCTAAGCCAACGGCGTAAATAACCAAATCCTGCCGGGTGGTCCAGTCCAGTGTGAAGGACTCCCATCCCATTTCACGGAATGCGTGTTGCAGGCCCAGGCCGGGGTTGAACAGCCACTGCCAGATGAGACCCGTCACGACAAAGCTCATGGCAAACGGATACAGAAAAATTGTGCGGAACCAGCTTTCACCCTTGACGCGCTGGTCAATGAAGATGGCCATCAGGCTGCCCAGCACGATGACGCCGCCGATATAAACCACCGCCAGAATGCCCATGTGTTGCAGCGACACCATCCAGCGGTCGGTGTGGAACAAACGTTCAAATTGCATGAAGCCGACCCAGTCGTCCTTGGGCAGCATTCTGGACGTGGAAACCGAAATCCGGATACTCCACAGCACGGAACCTACGTACGCCAACAGGGTGGTAATGGCCAGAGGCAGCAAGGCAGCATTCAATGCCAGGTTGATGCGTCGTGGTCGTGAACTTCGTGCCATGGTGTAAATCTCAAGTCAAGCAACAATCCAGCCGGGCCAATGTTCCCCACCCGGCCGAACCACATTGAAAAAGGAAAAGATCGGGGTCATGCACCCAGGGGCGCATTTCCCCGATCACAGGCCATTTACAGCTTCAGAGCGGCAGCAACAGCCTTGACGGCGTCTTCTGCGGACTGGTCGGAGTTCCAGAACTTGCTGATGGCATCTTCAAATGCACCCTTGACGTCAGGCGACAGCAGGTCGTCGATACCTTCGATCAGACGGTTTTCTTTGACAGCCTTCACACCACCCGCGGCGCAGATGTCGACACCACTCAGGTCAACGTCGGTGCGGATGGGGATGGAACCCTTCTTGTTGTTGAAGGCCACTTGAATCGCCGGAGAGATCATCATCTCAGCCAGCTTGCGCTGCGTGTCGGCGCTGCCCGCAGCCTTGTTGCGCGGGAAGACGAACACGTCACCACCAATGGAGTAGGGGCTGTTCGCACCACCCGCCATGAAGCAACCGAACTCCTTGCCGGCTGTCTTGTTGGCGTTGATGAACTCGCCCTTGGCCCAGTCACCCATCAGTTGGAAGCCAGCCTTGCCGTCGATCACCATGCCAGTGGCCAGGTTCCAATCGCGGCCGGGTGAGCCTGGGTCGATGTAGGACTTCAGCTTCTTGAAGTTTTGCACCGCCTTGAGGAAGCCAGGGCCGGACACGTCCTTGTTTTTCAGGGTCTTCAGGTACAGGTCCTTGCCACCGGTGGCGATCAGGATGGAGCGGAAAGCGATGTTTTCCTGCCAGCCTTGTCCACCCAGTGCCACTGCGGTCACGCCAGTGGCCTTGACCTTGTCCATGGCAGCAAAGATTTCATCCAGGTTGGATGGGTCTTTGGTCACACCCGCTTTGGCCAGCACGGCCTTGTTGTACCAGATCCAGTTTTCGTTGTGCAGGTTCACGGGCACGGCGTAGTAGTGGCCGTTCACCTTCACCTGGCCCTTGATCTTCTCGGGCAGGATCTTGTCCCAGTTGCCCTTGGCAGCTACGTCATCCAGGTTGTTCAGCAGACCTTCCTTGATGATTTCTTCGTATTGCTTGCCGTAGTTGAACTGGGCAGCCATGGGGGGATCGCCGCCGATGGTGCGGTTAATGATCACGGTACGGGCTGCTGAGCCGCCGCCGCCTGCAACGGGCGTGTCGACCCAGGTGCCGCCCGCTTTGGTGTAGGCCGACGCAAACTCTTTGATGGCTGCCGCTTCACCACCCGAGGTCCACCAGTGAATCACTTCCGCCTTTTGCGCATGGGCAACGCCCATGAAACCCATGGCGGCCACGCACGCTGCCAAGGCATGTTTTTTCCAGATACTCATTTATATCTCCTCAAAGTTGGGCAACATGCCCGTTTTAAAAAGTCGGTCGGACGGAGTTTTTGAACCATCTGACCGGATCAAGACCCTCGGCGGAGGGCCAGGAACGCTTTGAAAGCCAGGGCGCTGTGCTTGGGCGTCCGGACTTGTGTTTTGTAATCGACATGCACGATGCCAAATCGGCGTTCGTAGCCGAACGCCCATTCGAAGTTGTCCATCAGGGACCAGGCAAAGTAACCCCGTACATCCACACCGGCATCGATGGCGCGGCTCACCGCAGCAAAGTGGGATTTCATAAAGCGCATGCGCTGCGTATCGACCACTTCGCCGTTTATGACGGCATCGTCAGAGGCCATGCCGTTTTCAGTGATGTAGATAGGCGGCAGGTGCTCGAATTGCGCTTTGAAACGGCGCAACAAATCTTCCAGGCCCTGGGGATAAACTTCCCAGCCCATTTGCGTGCGCTCCACACCTTCCAACGGAACGTCTACAAAACCAGTCCCCCCGTCACTGTGCAGATTGCAGCGGAAGTAATAGTTGATGCCCAGGAAGTCCAGCGGTCGGCTGATGATTTCCATATCGCCAGGAAGCACCAGCGGTTGTGTGCCCGGCCAGAGTGCATATATTTCTTCTGGATAGCTGCCTTGCAGCAAGGGTTGCAAGACCCAGTCGTTGTGCTGCACCTCGTAGCGGCGCGCAGCCGTGATATCCGCTTCTTTGTTGCTGTCCGTGGTACCGCGACCCACGTTGCAGACGATGCCCCGTTTGGCGGCGGGATCGTTGGCTTGCAGAATGGGCAGTGCCAGTCCATGGGCCAGCAACAAATGGTGCAGGGCCTGTGACGCATAGCGGTTGTCCGACAATCCCGGAGCGTGGTGGCCGTTGCCATAGCCCAGGTAGGCGGAGCACCAGGGCTCATTGAGTGTGGCCCAGCCAGTCACCAGACCTTTGAGCTCGCGGCTTACCAGGTCCGCATATTCAGCAAAACGGTAAGCCGTATCGCGGTTCAGCCATCCCCCCCGATCCTCCAGATATTGCGGCAGATCCCAGTGGTACAGAGTGACGAAGCTTTGAATCCCTTTGTCGGCCAAGCGGGTCAGCAATTTCTTGTAGAAGTCCAGGCCCTTGCGGTTGGGTGTGCCGTCCTGGTGCATGACGCGGGGCCAGGCGATTGACAAGCGGTAAGCGTCCACGCCCATCGATTCGATCAGGTCGACATCCTCACTCCAACGGTGGTAGTGGTCGCAGGCACCGTCTCCGGTATCGCCATGCAGCACCTTGCCGGGAGTCGCAGAAAAGGTGTCCCAAATGCAGGGCAAGCGGCCATCTTCTGCAACGGCTCCCTCAATTTGGTATGACGCTGTGGCCACGCCCCAGACAAACTCGGGGCGGGACATCAGGGACGCAGAAGGCGGCGCAACCTGCGCTGCCAGCGCTTGTTCGGTGGTCATGCTGCTCGTCTCGGTATTCGGCAAAGGTCGTGCTCCCGTTAATAAGAGGAATCGTTGTTGGCTAGGCGCTTCTTCCTGTTAACAGAAGGCTTTGGAACCGGTTCCGTGACACCGCCAAATTTAAGCACCTTCTTTTGCTGCGCCTCATTCGAACTTACCCTTGGTAACGTCATGTAACGCACTTCACAAGGTAAGACACGTTGCAACGTTTCGGCGCCTTCACCCTGGATGCGGCGCAAAAGAAAGTCGCACAAAGTTTTTGCTACCGTGCGAATGTCCAGGAACAAAGTAGGCAAAGGTGGGAACAGGTAGTCACTGATAAAGGCGCCGTCACGGGACACCAACTCCACGTCCTGACCAGGTGTGCGGCCCGCTTCCCGCAGGCCAGCCATCACCCCCAGAGAGGCGACTTCATTGGCACAAACAAACCCTGTTGGCGCGTTATCCATCTTGGCTAGTTGCAGCGCAAGGCTGCGTGCCACGCTGGCGTCTTGACCGCCCTCGCATAGTAAGGCCGGATCCACGGAAAGTCCGGCCTGTTTCAAGGCATTCCAGTAGCCGCGTCGGCGCTGCAGCGCGTAGGTGTAGTTCAGCGGCGGGCTGATCAATGCGATGCGCTGGTGGCCGCGCTGTATCAGGTACTGCGTGGCGAGAAAAGCGGCCTGCTCGTTGTCGGCATCCACGTAAGGGTGGTCGGACACCAGTTCGGTGCGCCCGAAAGTGACGAAGGGAATGTGGTGTTCCAAAAGATAGCGCACGCGCGCATCCTGGGGCTCGGTGGTATCCAGAAATATGCCGTCGGCAAGCCTGCCTTCCACGATACGTCGGATGGCCGGCAAAGGGTCTTCAGTGGCCGTGTTCCAGGGAATGATTTGCAACTGGTAAGGCGTACCCGCCAGGCAACCGGCAATGGTTTCGATTTGCGCGGCCACGATGGAGTCCGGCACATCCTGCATCGGCGCTATGGCTTTTTGGTAGTACAACAAAAACGTGCGTCCGGTGCGCAATTTCACGCCGCGCAGATCCGGCTCATAACCCGCAGCGGCGGCGGTCTGACGCACTTTGGCAATCGTTTGGGCGCCCACATCGGGCGCGCCCTTGAGCGCTTTGGATACCGTGGACACCGACAACCCCAGGCCTTGGGCCAGGCTTTTGAGGGTTGCGCGTTGTTGCAATGTGACCATGCTGAAGTGAAATAGGTGGATTCGAAAACGTTATCGAAACATGCTTGATTTCATTTTTTGTAGAGAGAACATTGCAGGCAGTTTTTTTGCGATATTCAGAGATATTTTTGTGGCCGCCAATGCAGGAATACCCTGATAACCAACGGATTCCTCTTGATCTATAACGATTTCGATATTTGCTTATTACGAAACCTTGATGGGGGAAAGCGCAACATGGCCGGTTCAGATCAAGCATTGACAGAATCTACGGGGCCCACGGCCGTTTACACACTGGACCTGGCTGGCCTATGGCAACTCAGAGATGCCGTGGGTGGCGACCCGTGCGGGATTTCCGTCCCGGGTGACGTGCATTCGGCGCTGTTGGAACACGGTACGATTCCTGATCCCTACTTTGGCACCAACGAGCACGTGGTGCAGTGGGTCGCAAACCGCGACTGGCAGTTACACCGCACCTTTGACGTACCTGCCAACGTTGCGGGGCATTGGATTTTGACGCTGGATCAGGTCGACTGTCTGGCCGATGTATGGATCAATGGAACGCAGGTCGGCGCATTGGAGAACCAGTTCCGGCGCCACCGGCTCGACGTGACCGCGTGGGTGCGCCCGGGTGTCAACGAGATTCAAATCGTATTGCGCAATGCAATTGCCGAGGCTACCAAGCGCTTCGATGAACACCGCTTTGCATTGCCGTGGGATCACATGAACTGCCGCACTGCGCCCATCAATTTATTGCGCAAAACCCAGTGCGCTGCGGGGTGGGACTGGAACATCAGCCTGATGCCCATGGGGCTGTATGGCGATGCATTGCTGCAATGCGTTCCAGTCGCTTTGTTGGATCATCTGCAAGTGCATCAGGTGCACCATGACCATGGTGTGCAAGTGCGTGTTGAAGTGGCGCTAGCCGTAGCAAAAGCCGGGGCGACACGGGTTGAAGTTCAGTTCAATGGCGAGGTCCGGACCGCACTGTTGCAACTGCCTGCGGGCAAAGCTGCTCACGTCGAAATTTTTGAAGTCAGCGCGCCTAAGCTGTGGTGGCCAGCGGGGCAAGGTGAGCCGCATTTGTATTCACTGCAGGTGGAGGTCGATGGCGTGCAACATCGCCGCCGGGTCGGCCTGCGAACCCTGGAATTGGTCACCGACAAAGACGCGATTGGCACGACCATGAAGTTCCGGGTGAATGGCCGTGATGTGTTTGCCAAAGGAGCCAACTGGATTCCTGCCGATGCCTTGCCAGGCCGCAATACAGAAGCTGCCGTGCGCCCCTTACTGGAGGCAGCGCAACAAGCCCACATGAACATGATTCGGGTATGGGGCGGGGGCATCTACGAAACCGAATTTTTCTATGACCTGTGCGATGCGTTGGGTCTCATGGTGTGGCAAGACTTCATGTTCTCGTGCATGCACTATCCATCGACCCGGGACTTTCTGAAAGAGGTAAAGGCTGAGGCCACCTACCAGGTACAGCGCTTGCAGCACCGCGCTTGTGTGGCCCTTTGGTGTGGCGATAACGAAATCATCGGCGCGCTGGGCTGGTATGACATTGCCAAGGCCAACCATGACCGCTACCTGGTGAACTATGACCGGCTGAATCGCCTGCTCGGCGAAGTGGTGGAAGAGCTCGACCCGGCCCGTCGCTTCTGGCCCTCGTCACCGTCGCTGGGTGAACTCGATTTTGCCGATGGCTGGCATTGCGATACACGGGGCGATCTGCACTTTTGGGATGTATGGCATTCGGCCAAACCGTTTGCGCACTACCGCTCCATCCAGCCGCGGTTTTGCAGCGAGTTTGGATTTCAATCCTTTCCATCGCAATACACGGTTGCAACGTTCACCAACCCACAGGACCGCAACGTGTCGTCCCGCGTCATGGAAGTCCATCAGCGCAATGAGGGCGGTAACGCCCGCATTGTGGAGACGCTCACCCGTTACTTCCAGTTTCCAAGGGACTTTGACCAACTGACCTATGTGTCGCAAATTCAGCAAGCCCTGGCGATGAAGACCGCGATTGATTCGTGGCGATCACTCAAGCCCCGCTGCATGGGCACGCTGTATTGGCAGCTCAACGACACATGGCCTGTGGCATCGTGGTCCAGCATTGAATATGGTGGACGCTGGAAGGTGCTGCATTACCTGGCGCGGCATTTTTATGCCCCGGTCAACGTGGTCGCCATACCCCGTGACGGACAGGGGCGATATGCCGTGGTGGCCGTTAGCGATGAACCCTTAACCCAGGACTTGCAGGTGCATGTGAAAGCTGTTCACTTGTACACCGGCGCTCAGCGCAGCCTTTGGTCTGGTGCATGCAGGCTGGACCACGAAGCGGCACAAACACTGGTGGAGCTCGAAGACGCAGAGGTCGGCGCAGAGGAGTTTGTGCAAGTGCAATGGAGCACGCAGGGTGACGCTTTGACCGCTTGCCGCGATCACCTGGTGCGGCCTTACAAAGATGCGCCGCTAGGAACCGAGCCCGTCAAACTGACGCTTCTCAATGGGCACACCATACGGCTGGAAAGCCCGCAGGTCAGTTTCTTCGTCTGGCTGGAGACGCCTGCTGCCGGACGCTTTGAAGACAATGCATTCACGCTGCTGCCAGGGCAGGTGCGCGAGCTGCGCTGGTTAGGCTCCGAGCCGCTGGATAGGGCAACGCTGCGCGTACGGCACCTGGCCGAAAGCTACTGAGGTCAGGGCTTCGGATCACCAGTCGAGCAGGCCCATCTGCCGCTTGCCCAGTTCGCTCAGGTCGGCTACGCTTGCGCGCCCGGCAAAACCCAACTCGTAGTTTTGTGCCGCAAAGTCGGGGCTGCTGAGGCCTTGCAAAAACGCCTCTGCCTGCTTTGGCAGGAACGCAGCGTTCTTCGCGCAATAGGGCACCGAACCGATATAGAAGACGTTGCTGTAACCGCTGCCGAGGTGCTGGTCTTCCACCGAATGGATGGTGTCCGAGTGCCACCACACGGTGTCTCCGGGCTCCACGAGGGGTATGGAGACTTCACCCTCCAGCAGGGTCGCGTGCCACTGTGGACTGGCACTCAAAGCGCGGCCGGGCTGGGCACCGCACAAATCGTCGGGCGGCACGTCATCCAGCAAAGCGCGCAGCAGCACCCAGGCCATGCCTTTGGCAATCGGAACCAGTTTGAGCGTGCCGTCTCCCGGACCTTGGCGGCTCAATGCCGTCCAGCCCTGGAACGTGCGAAACACGCTGGCCACGGCGGGCGAGGGAATCTCATGCGTCTGGTCACGGCCCAGTGCGCGGAAGGGTTCATAGGCCAGGACATCGCCAAAAAACACTTCACGGTAGACCGTATGGAAACTAGGTTCGCACCAACGCTCCACCGAACCGGCATCGGCATGGGGCGACAGTCCCAGGCTGGCGGCGCCCGGCGCACGGCGGCGCAGCCGATCTGCGTAGGTGCACTCGCGGTCCGGATCGAACACCGGGCCTTGCGGGCCATTGCTGTCCCACAGGCGGTTCAAGAAAGCGCGCGCCTGGGCCAGGTTGGGGTGCTGCCGCGCCTGTATCTGCGGCTTGGACCAATACAGGCTGAATATCTGCGGTGCGCCCGAGGCCAGCGTGCTGAAATATTTGTCCAGCCCCGCTTTGGACTGGGATTGTTCGAGGTAGTTCAAGGCTTCGATATAGCGCCCGATCTCATCGTTCCACTGCGAGATCTGTTGCGGATCAAACACCCCGCGCACCACCACACAACCGCGCCTGCGAATCTGCTGGCGCTGCGCCTCGGTGATCGCGCCGGACTGCACGTCGGCAAAGCGAACCGTCGGTACGGCGCCGCCTGCAGCTTGCTCGGCCTTGACAGCAGCAACCTCATCGCGCACATAGCGGTCGATGCGCGCAAAGCGCTCCTGCAAGTCAGGAATTTGGGCCCGCAAACTTTCCTTGGCTTTGATGATGGCTTCGGGCACGTTGTGCATCCAGGGTTGCATCGGGTTTTCTCCGGAGTAGTCGGGTTGTTTTGGAACGCGCGGACGGCACCTCCGCACGTTGCAAATTCAGTATACGCAGCGATCAGCGCAATGCCAATCGGTACTTAACTTCACATTTTCGAACTTCACTGAGCACAAACATTTCGAATCGGGTGGCACGACAACCGTGTTAATTCCACTGCAGAAATCAATCGTTCAAGACGGAAGTTGAAAGGGTTCTGGTGCGCCTGATCCGCCGCAATGCATCTAGGGTTTCCACTAATTTGAAATATTGTTTGGACAACGAACAATCTCAGTCCCGGCGCAGGTGCCCAACCGCGATGGGGTAGCCAATGGCTGCTGCCATCTGCCCTCTATTTTTTAAGGATTGGAACCTTTCGCAGCGCCGGTCTGTTGCACCAGCTCCGGGTTCCAGGTGGAAGCCAACGCAATGCCCACCGGGAAACAAGCAGTGCTGGGCCCATCCTTGAAGATTCCGCCACGTGCGCCGTTGGGCCCATCCGAAACCTTGACGGCAGG
>CAIQEX010000302.1 GCA_903870955.1 uncultured beta proteobacterium | reverse complement strand
CGTTCCGTCATCACTTTGCTGGTGGGGCGCGAAGCCGTGCGTTGCGCCATGACCACCGTGTTGCCTTCGCGGGTGGCCTTGAAGGCCCAGACGGCATCCATGCCAAAGGCATCGGCAATTTTGTCCACACTGCGCTGAAAACTCGACGAGCGGCCAAACAGATTCACCGTCATGCAGCCCTCGTCGGTCAAAGTCTTGCGGCAGTCGGCGTAGAAGTCGGCGCTGTCCAGCACAGGGGCGGCGGCCTCCTCGTCATACAGGTCCACATGCAGAAAATCCACCGTGCCCTGCCAGCGCGGTTTCTTGATCTCCTGCGCGGCATCGGCCAAAACCACCTGCATGCGCGGGTTGTCGGCCGGCAGGTTGAACCAGCCCTTGCACGCATGCAGCACCTGCGGGTTGAGCTCAATCGCGGTGGTATTTTTCAGGCGCAAAACCTTGTGGCAAAACTTGGTCAGCGATGCCGCGCCCAAGCCCAGTTGCAAGGCCTGGCGCTGCCCCAGCGTGGCCGGATCGACAAACATCAGCCCGACCATCATGCGCTGGATGTACTCATGCACCAGCACATAGGGCGCATCGAGGAGCATGGAACCCTGAATCCATTCACTGCCCAGATGCAGGTGCCGGATCGGCCCTTCCTCAGAGAAATTGACTTCGGGGAGATTGATTGCGTCTTTTATTGCCATGGGGATTTATACCAGCATGCCGAGGGTGGGCGCCAGAGCAGGCCCTACAGGAGGGCCGCAACTTTGGGTAAAGCCTCAGAAGTATTGGCCTGCGCAGCCTGGGCCAGTTCTGCCAGCGATATTCCCCGCAGTTGCGCGACTTCTGCGGCAATGCGCGGCAGTTCACCCGGCGCATTGCGCCCCTGTGACGCACCCTGCGCGCGTTGCTCGGCGGTCGCATAAAGCCAGTGCGGCGGGATGTCGGGGGCATCCGTTTCGAGCACCAGTGCCGACAACGGCAAGCTGGTGGCCAGGCTGCGCAGTTGCAGGGCGCGCTCGAAAGTCAGCGCACCACCAAAACCCAGCTTGAAACCGAGTTTGATGAACTCTTGCGCCTGCACCGCGCTGCCGTTAAAGGCGTGGGCAATGCCGTGCCAGGGTTTGAGCGCTGCGAAATCGCGCAGGTGCTTGAGCAGGATGTCCGCCGAGCGGCGCACATGCAGCACCACCGGCAAGTCGTATTTGCGCGCCAGCTTGAGTTGGGCCCGGTAGAAGTGCTCCTGCTTCTCGCGCAGCGGGCTTTGGGTCAGTTGGGGCACAAAGTAATCCAAGCCAATTTCGCCCACCGCCACCAGACGCGGGTCGTCGCGGTGCTGGGCCAAATGCGCATCCAGCGTGGCCAGATCAGCCTCGCTGGCTTGCGGCACGTAGAGCGGGTGAATTCCCAGGCAGTAGCTGTCGCCCATTTGGTGGGCGATTTGGCGAACGGCATCGAAGTTGGCAACTTCCACTGCCGGAATTACGCAATGCACCACGCCATTGCTTGCCGCTTGTGCCCT
>CAIQEX010000301.1 GCA_903870955.1 uncultured beta proteobacterium | reverse complement strand
TGGAAGTACCCGCTTATCATGGCGGCCTACTTGTTTGGCTTGGCCTATGCTGCGGCGTTTGTGACCTTCCGCGTCACGCAGGCTTTTGGGGGCTGAGACAAATGGTGCAAAACCTCATCGTTGCTTTGTTGGTGGGATCTTGCTTTGTCTATGCCTTGTGGACGCTGGCCCCTAAGGCACCGCGCAGTCGTCTGGCAACTTGGTTGCTGAAGTTTCCGCTTCCGTTGTTTTTGCAAAAGCCGGTGACGGTGGCGGCGCGGCAGCAAGGTGGCTGTGGTTGTGACGGTTGTGATGGACCCACCAAGACAAAGCCGGGCTCAACAGCCGCAGCCCAGCAGCCTTTGGTATTTCACCCGCGTTCGGGTTCAGTCCTTGGGGCGAAACGAGAAGGGAATCAGTGAGGGAATCGTTCCATCGGTATCGCGGGGAAGCACCTCGGTTTTCTCGATAGCACGCAAAACCGCTTCGTCCCAGGCTTTGTTGCCGCTGCTCTTTGTGACGCGGGCGCTGAGTATGTTGCCGGTAGGTGAAGTGCGTACATCGACCTCCACGGCAGGGTTGCCATTCACGCTCTCCGAGAACACGATGTTGGGCTTGACGCGTGCGGCCAAGCGCCCGAGGTAGCTTGGCGACGGCCCTGAAGACTGCGCGGCCGTTCCGGTCGATCCCGGCGCGCCATTGCCACCTGCCCCGGCGAGTCGTTGGGCGTTTTTGATGACGGCCTGGCGTTGCGCCTCCTCCAGCTGCGCATCTTTGGCATCCTGCTTGCGCTGTAGTTCTTCCTTGGCCTTGGCGAGCTTGTCTGCCTGCTCTTTCTTCAGCTTTTCAGCCTTGTCTTTCTTGTCCTGCTCCAGCTTGGCCTGCTTTTGCTTTTCCAACTCCGCCAGTTTTTTCTTTTCGACCTCGGCTTTTTCCAGCGCCAGCTTCTTTTCCAGCAGTTGCTTGGCCTTGACTTTTTCCTTCTGCAGCGCGATGTCAGCGTCGGCTTTGGTGGTGTCGGGTGGAGGCGGCGCGGGTTCTGGTTTGGGTTCTGGTTTGGGCTCAGGCGGTACCGGTTTGGGTGGTTCGGGTTCGGCGACCGGTTCGGGCGCAGGTGCTGCAGCCTGGGTCGGCACTTTGGCCCACAACTCGGCTTCAAAGGTTTCCTGCACCGCATCGCGCTTCCATTGCACGCCTACCGACAACACGGCCAGCAGCACCGCGTGCGCCAGAATCGCCAGCGCCAGCGCACGCAACAATCCCGGCGTGGGTGGCGGTGCAAATTCGAGGTGACGCGGCGTGGTTGACATGCGTGGTGGGTTGTCCAATCGTCTTAATGGCTTAGCTATTTACCGGCTCAGTTAACCAGTTGCACCGACAGCCCGACGCGCTGGATACCGGCGCGTTGCAAGGTGTCCATGACGTTCACCACGTTCTCGTACTTCACGTTCTTGTCGCCATAGATGACGACAGCCGAATTGGCCGCCGCAGCACTGTCCTTGGCCCCCTGGGCGTGTTTTACGGCCACAGCCAGCTCCTTCAAAGATACCGGTGCCGTCTTGTCATCTGTTGTGAGCTGCAGCTTGCCATCCTTATTGACGGTGATCTTAATGATCTGGTCAGGTTGGCGTCCGGCCTTGCCCACGCTGGGCAGGTCGATCAGGCTGGGCGTAATCAGCGGCGCCGTCACCATGAAGATGATCAGCAGCACCAGCATCACATCGATAAACGGCACCATGTTGATTTCGTTAATGGTGCGGCGTCCGCGACCATGTCCTCGTCCGGCGACTGCTGGCATGTTGTGACTCCTCGTGCTCGCGACTTAACGGCCTGCGGGCTGCGCAGTCTGCGCACCCACATTGCGTTGCAGGATGTTGGAAAACTCTTCAATAAAAGTTTCCTGCTGGATGGCGATGCGGTCGAGGTCGCGGGCAAAGCGGTTGTATGCCACCACCGCCGGGATGGCTGCAAACAAGCCAATCGCAGTGGCCACCAAAGCCTCCGCAATGCCGGGGGCTACCGTCGCCAATGTCACCTGTGTGAGCGAAGCCAGGCCGACAAAGGCATGCATGATGCCCCAGACCGTGCCGAACAAACCGACATACGGCGAGACCGAACCCACCGAGGCCAGAAACGACAGGTTGGTTTCCACCACGTCCATCTCGCGCTGGAAACTGGCGCGCATGGCCCGGCGGGCACCGTCCATGAGCGTGCCGGGATCGGTGATGCGGCGTTCGCGCAGCTTTTGGTATTCGCGCATGCCGCTGGCAAAAATGCGTTCCATTGGCCCGCAATGGCTGGCGCGTTTGGTGGCGGCGTTGAACAGGTCGTTCAGGCTGGCGCCGGACCAGAATTCGCGCTCGAATTCTTCGTTTTGGCCTTTCACCTTTTTGAGTGAAAACAGCTTGCGGAAGATGGCCGCCCAGCTGGAGATGGACACCACCATCAACAGCAGCATGACGGCTTGCACCACGGCGCTGGCGTTGAGGACCAGATGGATGATGGAAAGGTCTTGGTTCATGGTGTGGTTCGGGTCAATCAGGCTAGCAGGGCACGCAGCCGCGTCACCGCGGTCTGCAATTGCGCCATGGAACTGGCAGTGGAAAAACGGATGAAGTTGGCGGTTTGGGCGACACCGAAGTCCCGCCCCGGCGTGACCGCCACATGGGCACGCTTCATCACCTCAAACGCAAAATCCCAGCTCCCGTTGACACCGAGTTTGGCGCAGGCGTCCGAACAATCGGCCCAGGCGTAAAAGGCGCCGTCCGGCATCACTGGCACGCTCAAACCCAGGTCGTTCAACGCCGGGATGAAGAAGTCGCGCCGCGCCTTGAATTCGTCCCGGCGTTGCTCATAAAGTGCAATGCTGGCGGGCTCGAAGCAGGCCAGGGCCGCGTGCTGCGCAATTGCGCTGGGGCAAATGAAAAGGTTTTGCGCCAGCCGTTCGATGATCGGCACCAGTGCCTCCGGCACCACCATCCAGCCCAGACGCCAACCGGTCATGTTGAAGTACTTGCTGAAGCTGTTGATGCTGATGATGGAGTCATCGATGGTCAAGGCGGTCTGGCCAAACTGGGCATCAAAACTGAGGGCCAGATAAATCTCGTCCACCAGGGTGATGCCACCCCGTGCCTGCACCACCTGGTGAATGCGGCGCAACGCGTCCGGATGGATCGAGGTGCCGGTTGGGTTGGAGGGCGAGGCCAGCAGCACGCCGCGCGTGTGCGCACTCCAGGCCTCTTCAACCTTGTCGGCGGTCAGCTGGAAGCGCTCGGCGGCCGTGGTTGGCAAAAGCTTCGCTTGGCCACCCGCCGCACTGACGAAATGCCGGTTGCACGGGTAGCTCGGGTCGGGCATCAGGATTTCATCGCCCGGGTTGATCAGCGCCATGCAGGCGAGGTGCAAAGCGGCGGAAGCACCGGCCGTGACCACAATGCGGCTGGCGGGAACCTTGGCGCCAAAGCGCGTGGCGTACCAGTCTGAAATGCGCTCGCGCAGCGGCATCAAGCCCAGGGCGGGCGTGTACTGTGTCAGGCCATCGCGCACGGCCCGTGCCGCCGCTTCTTGCACCAGCGGTGGGGCGGTGAAGTCCGGCTCACCGATGTTCAAAAACACCATCGGTCGGTCGGTGTGGGCCACGGTTTTGCCCAACTCGGCGGCGGCCTTGGCCACCTCCATGACATAGAAGGGCTCGATGGCTTGTGCGCGCTGGGATATCTGCATGAATCAGGGAAGGATCGACGGCGGATCAGCGTTCTTGGCGAGGTGCTTTGCTGCGGTCGGACTCCACCTCGGCAGTACGCAGCTGGGGTGCCAGGCCATTCAGCACGGCATTCACGTACTTGTGGCCGTCGGTGCCGCCAAATTCCTTGGCCAACTCCACGCACTCGTTGATCACCACGCGCCAGGGGACATCCAGACAGTGCAGCATCTCGTACACGCCAATCCACATCACCGCGTGTTCAATCGGCGAAATCTCGCCCCAGGGTCGGTCCAGCAGCGGTTGAATCAGCACGTCGAGCTGGCGGGCCTGATCGGTGCAACCGTGCAGCAAGGCGTCAAAGTGCGCCGCATCGGCCTTGTTAAAGCCAGCCAGGTCACGGGTAAACGCATCCACGTCGTCCACCGGATTGCAGCCCACGATGAACTGGTAAAGCCCTTGCAGTGCAAACTCGCGCGCACGGCTGCGGTCGGACTTGCTACCCGCCTTACGCGCGCCGGTGCTGGTGACGCCAGTGCGGGCCTGACGTGGCGGGCGTGCGGGGCTGGAAGGGTGGTTGAAATCACTCATTAAATCGACTCCAGCAGGTTGGCCATCTCAATCGCAACGCGGGCCGCATCGCGGCCTTTTTCTTCCTGACGGGCCACGGCCTGCTCCAGGTTTTCGGTGGTTAGCACGGCATTCGCAATCGGCACCTGATAGTCCAGACCGATGCGGGTGATGGCCGCGCCCGATTCGTTGGCGACCAGCTCAAAATGGTAGGTCTCGCCACGGATGATGCAGCCCAGGGCGATCAACGCGTCAAAGCTGGATTTTTCGGCCATGGCTTGCAGAACCACGGCCACTTCCAGTGCGCCGGGAACGGTGACGTGGGTGATGTCCTTCTCGGCCACGCCCAGTACCAGCAACTCGGTTGTGCAGGCTGCAGCCAAAGCATCGGTAATGCCCGCGTTAAAGCGTGCTTGCACGATTCCGATCTTGAGTTTCTTGCCGTTCAATCGGTTGTCCTGTGCTGCCACGTTGCCTTTGTCTGCGCCAAACATAGTTATCTCCCTTGTGTGTTATTTGCTGATGTAACCGGTAATTTCCAAGCCATAGCCCGTCATGCTGGGCATGCGCCGCGGGCTGCCCAGGAGGCGCATTTTGTGCACGCCGCACTGGCGCAGCACCTGCGCACCAATGCCATAGCTGCGCAAATCCATGCGGCCACGCTCGGGCGCATGGGCGGCACGGGCGGTGCCTTCAAATTGGGACAGCAATTGCTCGCCACTCTCGCCACAGTTCAGCAGCACCAGAACACCCTTGCCCTCAGAGGCAATGTGGGTCAAGGCGGATTCAAGGCTCCAGGAGTGCATGCTGCGGTTGATTTCCAGTGCGTCCAGCACCGACAGCGGCTCGTGCACCCGCACGGCCACGGAGTCCTCTGCGGTCCATTCGCCTTTGACCAAGGCCAGGTGAATGCCGCGCCCGGTGGTGTCGCGAAACGCATGCGCGGTAAATTCGCCAGCAGCCGTTTGGATATTGCGCGTGCCAACCTGTTCGATCAGCGATTCGACCCGGCTGCGGTGTGCGATCAAGTCGGCAATAGTGCCGATCTTTAGGCCATGTTCGGCGGCAAAAAGCTGCAGGTCGGGTAGACGCGCCATGGTGCCGTCGTCGTTCATGATTTCGCAAATGACAGAGGCGGGCGAGCAACCGGCCATTGCAGCCAGATCGCAACCGGCCTCGGTGTGTCCGGCACGCATCAGCACGCCACCATCCACGGCTTGCAGCGGGAAGATGTGGCCTGGCTGCACCAAGTCGGACGGCACCGCATTGCGGGCCACGGCGGCTTGCACGGTACGCGCACGGTCGGCGGCAGAAATGCCGGTGGTGACACCCTCGGCGGCTTCGATGGAAGCGGTAAAGGCGGTGCCCTTTTTGTCGCCGTTGCGGGCAGTCATGGGGGGCAGTTGCAGGCGCTCGCAGCGCTCGCGGCTCAGAGTCAGGCAGATCAGGCCGCGGCCAAACTTGGCCATGAAGTTGATGGCCTCGGCAGTGACGTGGTCGGCAGCCAGAATCAGGTCGCCTTCGTTTTCGCGGTCTTCCTCGTCCACCAGAATCACGATCTTGCCCGCGCGCATGTCGGCCACGATGTCTTCAATGGGGGAGATCGCGACGGGGGACAAAGCGACGGGGGACAAAGCGGTTGCGGGTGCGTTCATGGTGGCAAAAAGAGATGGGGTGAGAAGAGGGCGTTTTACCGGGGTGGATGGAGTTAAGCCGAGGTAGAAGAAGTAACAGGTTCGGGAGCGTTTGAAGCCGGCGCGGTCAGCATACGTTCCACATAGCGGGCGATCAGGTCGATCTCCAGATTGACGCGGGCGCCACCGACCAAGGCCGACAAGGCCGTGTTTTCTACCGTGTGCGGAATCAGGTTGATATACACCTCGCAACCTTCGGGCAGGTCGACCACGCGATTGACCGTCAGGCTGACCCCATTGATGACGATGGAGCCTTTGTAGGCCAGAAATTTACCGAGGTCTTTGGGGGCCAGCACGCGCAGGTCCCAGCTTTCGCCAATCTGTGCAAAGTGCGTCACCGTGCCAATGCCGTCCACATGACCGGATACCAGGTGGCCGCCCAGGCGGTCATTGGCGCGCAAGGCTTTTTCCAGGTTGATGGGGCCCGGTTGGTCCAGCCCGGCCGTCTTGTCCAGGGATTCGGCCGAAATGTCGACGGTGTACTGGTTGGCTGCAGCGTCCAGCGTGGTGACGGTCATGCAGGCGCCATTCAGCGCGATGCTGTCACCCAGGCCCACGTCCTCCAGATAGTCCGCAGGGCAGGATATGGTCAGGCGCTTGCCGTGCGTAGAAGAGCTGCCTAAGGCATGAACGGCGACGATGCGCCCCACGCCGGTGATGATTCCGGTAAACATCCGCGTATTTTCGCAGGGATTGGGCCTCAGGCTCGGGCGGGCACGAAATCTGACAAATTAAAAATCAGTCAAACCCCATCAGTACTGCGCATTCCAAGGGTTGATGACCGTCAGGCCAGCGGCTTCAAAAGGGCCCACGTCGCGCGTTGCAACAATCAAACCATGGCTCTTGGCGGTCGCAGCAATGTAGCCGTCAGCGGGCGCGATAGCTTTTCCCTCGGTTCGCGCACGGGCACGCAGCACCGCGTAGGCTTCGGAGGCTGCTGCATCAAAGGGCAGGATACGGCCGGCGAACAAGGGCAGGATGCGTTGCTCAAGACTGGTCTGGAGCGTGTCTCTGCGTTTGCCGGGAGCCAGTGCCGCAATGCCAAAACGCAACTCGGCGAGGCTGATCGTTGACAGGTAAAGGGTTTCGATGATCTGCGCGTCTATCCACTTCAAAACACCTCTGTCACCGGTGAGTTTCAGTGGTTCAGAAACGACGTTGGTATCAAGAAGAATCACTCAAAGCTCATCGGTTCGCTGGGTGACTTGTCGCGCTCAATCTCAAGATCGACCCCCCCGGCTTGCTGGCCGATTTCTGCCAGCAAGGAGCCCAACTTGATGCGACCTTCAGGTCGTGTAATGCTTTCAAGAATGGCCCGAACTTCCGCCTCCGTGCTTCGACCCGCCATCGCAGCGCGCACCCGCAAGGCGCGGTGCGTCTCCTCAGGGATGTTGCGGACGGTGATGGATGGCATGCTGCATTCTCATAAGGTTGATATCAATGATTGCATTATATGCTTGGTGCAATCATTTTCAAAGCCATTTGCTTTGGCCTAACGCTGACTCACCCTGGCCAATATGCGCAGGTCCGGCCCGACCATGGCGGTGGACTGGAATGTCAGCGGCAGCGCCTGGGAAAGCTCGGTCAGTGGCCCAAAGTTGGCCATATCGGCACCTTGCCCCATGAGTTTGGGGGCCAGGTAGACCAAAAACTCATCCACCAAGCCTTCGCGCACCAGCGAACCGTTGAGCTTGTGACCGGCCTCCACATGCA
>CAIQEX010000300.1 GCA_903870955.1 uncultured beta proteobacterium | reverse complement strand
TCGAAATTTGGGATGTGGACATCAGGTCGGGAGTGTGTCACGGATTGGCCTGCCACCGTCCGCAGGGGGATTCAGGTCAACTGCTCCACACGCAGCACGGTGGGTGCGCCCAACTCATGGGGCAACTGCTGCAAGCGATTGACCGCTTGCATTAGCTTGGCGAGCCGAGTCGGCCGAGTGAGTATTGTGAAAGCCCTTCGCGCCCTATCCTGGTGATGCAGCAACAGGGCGTGCGACTGCACTTCGACGCCGGTTTGCACCAACTGCTCCAGCGCGTGCGCCACAACACCATCGCCATCTCCTTCAGCCAGATCGAAGCGCAGGTAATAACTTCCCACGAGCTCGGTCATCGGCAACACGGGCAAAGCGTGCAAGGCTTGGCTTTGAAATGCCAGGTGCGGCACACGCTGATGCGCGTCCGCTCCAAACGTGCGAGCCAGGTCGACCAGATCGGCAATCACCGCCGATGCCGTTTCTTCAGAGCCCGCACCGGCCCCGTAATGCAGCGTGATGCCAGCCGCGTCGCTCTTCACCATCACCGCGTTCATCGAGCCTTCAACCGACGCCATCAAATGCTCGACCGGTACCAAAGCCGGATGCACCCGCAACTCAAGTCCCGCGTCCGAGCGCTTGGCAATGCCCAGCAATTTGATGCGGTAGCCCAGTTGTTCGGCATAGGCCATGTCGGCAACTTGCAGCTCGGTTATGCCCTGGATATCGATCTGTTGAAATTGCAGCGTGCTGCCAAACGCGTTGGCCGCCAGCAGACAAAGCTTGTGCGCGGCGTCTATCCCGTCGACATCAAAACTGGGGTCGGCTTCGGCATAACCCAGCCGTTGTGCATCGGCCAACGCCGCGTCAAACGACAGGCCCTTGCTGCGCATTTCTGTCAGGATGAAATTGCTGGTGCCGTTGATGATGCCCGCCAGCCATTCGATGTGGTTTGCCACCAGGCTTTCGCGCAGCGCCTTGATGATGGGAATGCTCACCGCCACCGCGCCCTCGTAAGCCACCGCGACGCCCCGGGCTTCGGCAGCCGCAAAAATTTCCGAGCCGTGTTCGGCCAGCAAAGCCTTGTTGGCCGTGACCACATGCTTGCCGTGTTCGATGGCCCGCAACACCAATGCTTTCGCCAGCGTGGTGCCGCCGATGACTTCCACGACCACGTCGATATCCGGATCGGTGACAACGGAAAAGGGGTCCGTTGTTAAAGCCACGTCGGTACCTGCGATGGCTGCAGCGCGCGCCAGATCGCGCACGGCAACTTGGGTGATGACGATCTGTCGACCGGCACGCGCCTGGATCAGCGACTGGTTGCGCGCCAGCACGCGGTACGTGCCGGCACCCACGGTGCCCAGGCCGAGCAGACCGATGCGCAAAGGTCGACTCACCTTCAAGCCAACGCCATGTCCGCCGCCGCCTGCGCGTGCAGCGCCGTCGTGTCGAACAGCGGCACGGTGGCGTCAGAAGCGTCCACCAACAAGGTGATTTCAGTGCAACCCAGAATGATGGCCTCTGCGCCCTGTTCGACCAACTTGCCCATGATGCGGCGGTAGTGCTGGCGCGACCTGTCCACGATATGCCCGAGACACAGCTCCTCAAAAATAATGCGGTGCACGGTGTCGCGGTCCTCCTGGTCTGGCAGCAAGACCTGCAAACCTTGCTGCTTCAGTCGGTCAATATAAAACGCTTGCTCCATGGTGAAGCGCGTACCCAGCAGTCCAATGCGGGTGTATCCGGCAGCCTGAATCGCCTGCGCCGTAGGGTCGGCAATATGCAACAGCGGGAGGTGCACGGCTTGGGTAATGGCGGGCGCCACGATATGCATGGTGTTGGTACACAGCAGCAAAAAGTCCGCGCCTGCGGCCTCCAGGTTGCGCGCCGCACGGGCCAGGATCTCGCCAGCCGCAGCCCAATCGCCTGCGCGCTGCAAGACTTCTATCTCGTGGAAATCCACGCTCAGCATCACCAGCTTGGCTGAGTGCAAACCACCCAGGCGCTGCTGAATCGCCAGATTGATCTGGCGGTAGTACAGCGCGGTGGACTCCCAACTCATGCCACCGATGAGCCCGATGGTTTTCATGCGGGTTTTGGAAAGGCCTGTTTGAAGCTGAAGGCTTTGTCCGTAGGCCCCATGGCGCGCAGCGTCTGCAACCGTTGCATGGCTTCGTACTCGTCCGGGCGATGCCCTTGCGGCACCCACCAGAGCACGGTGTAGGCCTCCGACATGCGCTCAAACCATTCCTTGCGCCGCTTCATGATCTCCACATGCGCGGTCTTGTAGACGTAGTCGCTCAAGGCTTCCACGTCACGCCACACCGACATGTTGACCAGCGTGCTCTCGCCAAAGGGCCGGATCGAGGTGGCGTTGTCACCTTCGCCGGTCAGTCGCCAGACAAAGCCGGGTGCAGTTTCGGCCAAGGTGTTGATGCGGTCCAGGTTGTTGACAAAGTCGGCCATCTCCGGCGCGTCAAGCGGTGTTTTCATCTGCGCAACATTGAGCTGCGCCAGTTCGTATTCGGCCATTGCTTATCCTCTCGGTTTCTCTTTTTGGTTGTTCTTGTTCAGGCGAATTGCGCGGTCCACTGGCGCAGATTGTCGGTGCTGGCGGTGGCACCACCGCAGACGATTATCAGTATTTTTTCGAACGCGGCCAGTGCGTCCGGCACGTCGTAGGCGACGGCCAAGGCGGCACCGCAGGCAGGCTCCACCAACAGGCGGTGGTCATCCAGAAAGCGGGTGCAGGCTGCAACCGCCTGTTTGTCCGAAACCAATACGCTGTGCACTTTGCCGCTTTGGCTGAGCTCGAAGGCACGATTGCAAATCTGGCGTGCGCCCAGCGAAGTGGCGATGCTGGTCACTGCCTCCAGCGCCGTCGGTTGGCCGGCCTGCATGGCGGCATGCAGCGAGGCCGCACCATGGGTTTCCACCGCCAGCACCGGCACATCGCCCCAGCCATTGCGCGCCAGACCTTCCATGGCACCGGCTAGCAGACCGCCGCCACCCACCGACAGGAGCACCGCGTCGGGCTTGTTGCCCGTGGCGGCCACCTCGTCGATCATGCTGGCGTGACCGGTCCAGAGCAGCGGGTTGTCAACTGGGTGCAGGAAGGCGTCGGTCTCGCCCAGTAGCGACTGCGCCAGCGCGTTGGCCTCTTGCCAACTAGCGCCGTGCACGATGACTTCGGCACCTTCCAG